>NZ_ARPN01000038.1:0-23790 GCF_054966645.1 Pseudoalteromonas sp. SANK 73390 | reverse complement strand
TCCCTAGGGTTTTGCAATTACCCAAGGCTGAGAGAACCAGAAGAACTGTTTAGTTTGGCCTTGAACTGGTGCTGTACAATTATAGCGAGCTCTACCATTAGAGAGCCTGTCTTTGGCAGTAATAATGACCTGTAGCTCATTTAACCATTTTGTATCGGCCTTTTCCTGCCCTGACGTGTAACAAGCAAACTGGTTACGAAGAAAATTTTGGTGTTCAAAATCGATAATTAAACTTGGTTGAGTTTGGTTAGTTACTGTATCGGCGTAAGTTAATTTAGCAATGTCAAATGGTTGTGAGTTAAGTTTAACTGTTAATGTATTCAAATTTGCATAAATTCCTGATGCAGGGAATCGAGGGACACGCGTAAAATCAGTGTATTTTCCTACAGCACCAGAGTGTTGTCCAATACCTATAAAGCCAAGAGAGTGTACCAGTTTTTGTAATTCACGATTAAATTCACCATAAGGATAAGCCAGCAATTTTGCATTATGGCCAACTTCGGCACTTATACGTTGCTCTGACCAAGTGATATCTTCGGCAACCCTTGTTCGCCATTGTTTTATCGTCTCACTCTTTTTAAGGTGATGTAAGTAATCGTGTTTGGCACTATGATTGGCAATAAGCGCGCCTTTTTTGGCTAGTGTTCTCAGTTGCTCCCATGTCATGACATAATCTTGTTTTTCATCGATTAATTTAGGGTTCACAAATATTGTATAGGCAAATCCAAACTTTTCTAATATTGGTGCTGCTTGCTCGATATTATTGTCATAGCCGTCGTCAAAGGTAATGGCAACACTTTTGGAGGGCAGCTCTTTGCCATTTTTTAGCGCATTTAGCATGTCATCTAGTGGCATCACGTTAAACTGCCCATCGCGTAAATAATTAAGGTGTGCTGTAAATTGTTCTGCACTGATTGAAGTGATTGGCGGTAACTTTTCGCTGACATGATGATACTGTAAGATCACCGCTGCAGTTGCGTGTTGTACTTTTAATAAAAATATCAGAGTCAATAAATGAAGCAGTTTTTTAACCATTATAAATCTTACCACCTGAGTCTATTACTTTTGGCTGGGCCAATGATTTTATCAAATATTTCCGTTCCACTGCTAGGGTTGGTTGACACCGCGGTGATTGGTCATATGTCATCAGCACATTATCTAGCAGGTATAGCACTGGGTGCTAGTACAATTTCGGTTTTATTTTGGTTAGCTAGCTTTTTACGGATGAGCACCACTGGCGTTATCTCACAAGCATTTGGGCAAAAAAACACTCGAAAGCTAACTATGTTATTACAAAGTAGTTTATTACTTGCGGTGAGTTTTGCATTGCTCATTGTTTCACTACAGGGTGTTTTTTTGATGGCAATTGAGCAGTTGTCAGGTGCATCAGAGCAAGTAATAGAACAGGCTAATTTATATTTCTCGATTCGCATATACAGTGCTCCAGCAGCAATGTGCAACTTAGTTTTGCTGGGTTTTATGTTAGGAATGCACTATGGGAAAGGGCCCTTTTATTTGGTCTTGTTTACAAATTTTATTAATATCGTACTAGATATTGTATTTGTGGTGGGTTTTGATTGGGGGGTAGCAGGCGCAGCTTGGGCATCACTTATTGCAGATTATAGCGCTTTGGTTTTTGCATTACTGTTAGTAAATAGTCTATTTAAAAGAAATGAAATAGCGTGGTTGTGGCATTTGCCTGCACGTACTGAAGTGTCGCAGTTACTGACATTAAACCGCGACATTTTTTTACGTTCTTTAATGTTGCAACTGTGCTTTAGTTTTATGACATTTTATGGCGCGAGGCTTGGCGAGTTGACTTTGGCCGCCAATGCAGTGCTATTGAACTTTCTAATGTTAGTGAGTTTTGCGCTCGATGGCATAGCGTATGCCGCTGAGGCAAAAGTCGGACATGCTAAAGGGCAAAATGATACAAATAAAATTCAATTATGGGTAAAGCTGAGCGTATTTTGGGGGGCAGTATTTGCGCTACTCTATTCCTTACTTTTCGCTATATTTGGTAATCAAATTATTATGTTATTAACTGATATTCCAGAAGTAATAACACATGCATACCGCTACCTCCCTTGGCTTATTATACTGCCAATCATTGCCATGGCATGTTTTTTGTTTGATGGTGTTTTTGTCGGGTTAACACGTGCGAGAGAAATGCGTAATAGCATGCTTTTAGCGGCAACAATGGGGTTTTTCTTACCATTTATGTTGACAACATCATGGCAAAACCATGGTTTGTGGTTTTCCATGACATGTTTTATGGCGCTCAGAGGTGTTAGTTTGTTTTATCGTTATCAACAGCTTCGTCGTCAGGGGATATTGTTACAATAATTTGAGCAAATCGATTTGCAAATATACCCAAATAACCCCACAGAGCAAAAAACAGTGCGGGTACTAAGAGTATTAGGCCAATTAACTGCACAATTGGCTGGTAATAATATCCATAACCAATCGTGCCAACAGCAATACAAAATAGCGCCAAGCCGATAAAAAATCGTTTGAGGCTTAATTTAGGCTGTTGGCCTAACCGGTAAATAACTTGTTTGAACATCATCTAGTAATATGAATGTTCGCCTGCTTGGTGCTCTGTAATATCTCTTACACCTGTGATTTCATCAAACTTAGCGATCATTTCTTTCTCAATGCCTTCTTTTAAAGTGACATCAATCATTGAACAACCGTTACATCCGCCACCAAATTGTACGACTGCAATACCTTGTGCAGTAATTTCAATTAAGCTGACTTGACCACCATGATTTGCTAGCTGTGGATTTACTTCAGTGGTAAGCATATGCTCAATTTGCTCGTGTAATGATGCATTATTACTCAGCTTTTTAGCTTTTGCGTTGGGCGCTTTTAGTGTTAGCTGAGTGCCCATTTTGTCTGTGACAAAGTCAATCTCTGCTTCTTCTAAAAATGGTGCGCTTTCGGTGTCGACAACAGCATCAAAACCATTAAAAGGTAAACGGACATCGGTCTCTTCAACAGCGTCGGCTGGGCAATAAGATACACCGCACTCGGCTTGAGAAGTACCAGGGTTAACCACGAACACTCTGACATTAGTGCCTGGAGCTTGATCTGAAAGTAGTTTTGCAAAATGTGTTTGTGCTGATTCTGAAATTGTGATCATAACTTTACTATACTTGACTAAATTACTCGGGTAATGCCTATGATACTCCCCTCGTCGTATTGTCGCCAGTGTTGAACGTAAAAATTTGGCACAGTTTGTTTGCCCTGTTAGCGTTTGCATATAAAAAATTATTAGAGTGTATTTTATGCGTATTGTTTTGTTTATGGTCTTGATGGTAATGCAAAGTCTCTTTTTGGCTGTGGCAAAACCTTTGAGCTTCTATTTTTCAGATGAAGTCACATTTGATACCAATATAACAAAGCCCAGTGAAATGCTGGGTTATGAAGTTGGGCAATGGCATGTAAGGCATGATCAGCTCGTACAGTATTTACACATACTTGCAAAGCAAAGTGAGCGTATAAATATTAAAACAATTGGTTATAGCCATGAACAGCGTCCATTGTTGTTATTGACAATTAGCAGTAAAAGTCAGTTAGATAATATAGATACGGTGCGCCAGCAACACTTAACACGCTTAACTGATATGACAAGCGATAATAGAGGGCCTGCAGTACTGTGGATGGGATATAGTGTACACGGAAATGAGTCTTCAGGTAGTAATGCAGCTATGTTGGTTGCTTATTACTTGGCAGCGGCCCAAGGAAAAGAAATTGAGCAGCTACTTGCCAACACGGTGATTTTACTTGACCCGTCATTGAACCCTGATGGTTTAGCGCGTTTTGCACAGTGGGCCAATAGCAATAGAGGCGGTGTTTTATCTGCTGATCCGAATCATCGAGAGCATGTAGAGCGCTGGCCTTCAGGACGCACTAATCATTTTTTGTTTGATTTAAATCGCGATTGGTTATTATTACAGCACCCAGAGTCGCGAGCTCGGGTTGCTCAATTTCACCACTGGAAACCGAATGTATTAACTGACTTTCATGAAATGGGCTCTAATAGTAGTTATTTCTTTCAACCTGGCGTCCCATCTCGAACGCATCCAATAACTCCGCAGAAAAATATTGAGTTAACGAATATTTTAGCTCAATACCATGTTAAGGCACTGGATAAACAGCAGCAATTGTATTTTACACAAGAAAGCTTTGATGATTTTTATTACGGTAAAGGTTCAACTTATCCAGATATTAATGGTGCAATTGGAATATTGTTTGAACAAGCCAGTAGTCGAGGCCATGTGCAAGATACAATTAATGGTGAGTTGACATTTGCTCAAACAATAAAAAATCAGCTAACTACTAGTTTGTCTACTTTTGAGGGAGTGGTAGAGAATAAAGAACAACTATTGGCCTATCAGCGTAAATTTTATAATGAGGCTAAGCAGCTTGCAAAGGCAGAAAACTTTGCCGGCTACCTTGTTGCTGCGGATGGTGATAAACAAAAATTCACAGCTTTTTTAACTCTACTTAAGCAACATCAAATAAAGTCATACTCGCTTCAAGCAAGTTATAAAGCTTACCGTAAAGGTGATGTATTTATTCCACTGGATCAACCTCAATATCGTTTGTTAAAAGCCGCTTTTTCGGAGCAAACATCGTTTAAAGACAATACATTTTATGATGTATCAGGGTGGACCTTACCGCATGCCTTTAATTTACCTTTTGAAAGAATTAAAAATAAGCGTAACTTAAAATTAGCAAGCAAGGCTTGGCTCCCTGAAAAAGCAATGCCTAAAGCTGATTTGCAAAGCACTTATGCTTATGGTTTTTCTTGGCAACACTTCTATGCACCAAAAATGTTAAATTTCTTATTAAAAAAAGGAGTGAAGGCTCGAGTTGCTTTGAGTGAATTTACTGCAGATACAACAGCTGGTAAACAACAGTTTCAATCTGGCAGTATTATTATTCCAGCTGTATTACAAACGGAACAAAAGTGGTTAGAGACATTAAATCAAGCAAAGAAAAAATTTGATATTAAAGTGCTTGGCATTCACAGTGGCTTAACAGCACAAGGGATAGACTTAGGTTCGCGTTTTATGCGTCCACTCAAAGCGCCTCGAGTATTACTCGTTGGTGGTGAGGGAGTTAGCCAGTATGAAGTTGGGGAGGTTTGGTATCATTTAGATAAGCATTTAGATGTAGCCCCCACTTTAGTTGAACAACGTCGCCTATCGAAAATTTCACTTGAAAAATATAGCCATATAATTTTAGTCGATGGGCTGTATTCGGAGCTTAACGAGAGAGTAACTAAAAATATTAAGCGTTGGGTTAAGGGGGGAGGCATAATTTGGGGCCACAAACGCGGCGCCAAATGGTTATTAGCAAATCAACTTTTAAAAGCACAAAGTATTTCTCGTAAAGAGATGGCGGAGCAATTTGATACGCATCAGCTAAGTTATCAAGACCGTGACAAGTTATCAGCAAAGCAACGTATTGCAGGCGCTATATTTGCTACTGAAGTCGATCTTTCTCATCCTTTGAACTATGGATTTCAGCGTGCATTATTGCCTGTATTCAAAAATAGTACTTGGCTCTTAAAGCCACCAGAGCAGCCTTTCGTCACAGTGGGAAGATATACAAGTACACCCCTCATGGCAGGTTACAGCGCGCCTGAAAACGTAGCTAAAATCGCCAATAAAGCCAGCATTATCGCACATGGTTATGGTCAAGGGGGAGTGATAGCAATGACCGATAACCCCGTATTTAGAGGCTATTGGTATGGCACAAGCAGAGTGTTAACCAATGCAATATTTTTTGGTGACTTACTGAGCGTTCAAGGGCGTTAAGGCTGTCGAAAAAGCCCAAACTTGTGCAGCACCCGCGTGTATACATGCCTGTGCTGCTGCGCTCATTGTACTACCTGTTGTAATAACGTCATCAATAATCGCCACTTTTTTATCTTTGATATCTTCTTGTACTAAGAATGCACTTTTTACATTATCTTTACGCTGTTTTTTTGAAAGCTCACTTTGTGGTTTTGTCGTTTTTATTCTAGTGAGCCCATGACTAATATGAGTGTAGGGCTTTATTGAGGGAAGCCAAGTTTGCGCGACTTGATTGTAACCTCTTTTAATGTATCGAGTTTGTGACAATGGCATAAAAAAGCAAATATCAGGCATAAAGCAATTGGATTGCCAAAACTGTAGCATTTGGTAATGAACAAGCTGTTTTAGGATTTGCTTTAAATACGTACGATGATGAAACTTGTAATCACTGAGCCAAGTTTGCAACCAGCCCTGATACCAACCACAGGCAAATAGACCATCACAATTTTCTAAGGTGATAATTCTATTAATATCAGGTCGAAATAAAAGGTTTCCTTGATTAACGCAAAACAAGGGGAAGTCGCACAAACAGTGAGCACATAATCCTTGTGTGTTAATTAGCGCACTTTGACAGCATGGGCATTGCTTTGAAAATAACCAATCTAAAAGCACATTGAGTCCTTTCGTTACTTTATCAGGCTAAGTGGTTATCATAATGGTAAGTGTGGTATAGGATAATAAAAATGCAAAATGACCTAATTCTTTTACATGGTTGGGGAATGAACAAGTCGGTATGGCAGCTGTGTGAAAAAGAGCTGAGTAATGAGTATAACGGCGCTATTGATAGCTTAAATCTACCAGGCTTTGGCGGTGCTGCGGTACCTGATAAAGAATATTCATTGGCTTCTGCCGCCCAGCAACTTGCTAAGCAGATTAACGACAATAGCACAATTGTTGCGTGGTCTTTAGGTGGTTTGTTTGCATTATATCTAGCTAAGTATTACCCCAAAAAAGTTTCTAAAGTTGTGTTAGTTTCGTCTTCACCTTGTTTTGTTGCACAGGACGAATGGGAAGGGATTAGTGGGCAAGTGCTTGATAAATTTAAAGATCAACTTATGCAAGATAGTAATAAAACCATAGACCGGTTTTTGGCTATCCAAGCAATGGGTAGCGAGTATGCAAAAGAAGATATCAAAGCTCTACGGGCATTACTTAAGCTGCAACCTGTTGCAAGTAAGCAAGCCTTATCTGTTGGGTTGGAATTACTTCAAAAGCAAGATTTGCGGGTTTTGTTTAGTCATTTATCTATACCTATGTATGGTGTTTTCGGCTGTCTTGATACGTTGGTGCCCAAAAGAGTTTGCGCACGGATGTCAGAACTAAACCCTGACTTTAGCTACAAAATGATTGAAAAAGCATCTCACGCTCCTTTTATTTCTCATCGTGATGAATTTATATCCTATCTAAAATCAATACTTTAAAACTAACGCTTTTGAATGGTAGTTTTTTTAGCCACTAATACTTTATCTTTACTGCTTTTTGGGTAATAATTAATCATGTGTATTTGTATCGGGAGAGAGATATGCCAATAGGTGACGTATTAAATACAGGCTTGGAAGGCTTTAATAGAGCCAGTCAAGGCATCGAACGTGCTAGTGCTGAAATTAATCGTGCTACGGTGCAAAATCAAAGTGATCAGGAGCAATCGCAGCAGCGTCAATTGCAAGCAGCCAGTGCAAATGAAGCAACGACAGCGCCCGTTTCACAGCCTGCAAAGATAGATGAGTCTTTGGTTAATTTAAAAGTCGAAGAGTTTAATGCTAAAGCGAATACTCAAACAATCCGAACAGCGGATGAAGCATTAGGTACATTAATCGATATTAGAGTTTAGATTTATAAATATGTTATGAACATAGTAACGCCACCACCGGCGATGAACCTCAACACTGCAAACGTTTATACAGAAACTGCTAGGCGTGATAATCAGGTGCGCGAGATAATCCCAAAAGCACCTCCAACAGCTGCAAGCTTTACAGAAAATAAAAGCGCAAATGAAGGCGACAAAACAAAGGCAAATTCGCCTGATGATTCACCTCTTTACGGTTCAAATGCGCAATCAGGCAAAAGTAAGACCATCGAAGACAAAGAGCAGCAAGGTCGTCAGCAAGGGCAGCAGAAAGCTGATGGCGATCAGGATGAAGTTCAAGACGCTAGCAATGAGCAAGAAGAACAGGTAAAGCAGCAAGAAATACAAGAGCTTAAAGCCAGAGATCAAGAAGTCAGATTGCACGAGCAGGCACATGCTCGCGTTGGCGGGCAATATGCAGGCTCCCCTAGCTATGAGTATCAAAGAGGTCCTGACGGCAACAATTATGCCGTTGGAGGTCAGGTTATGATCGATGTTGCAGAGGTACCTGGTGACCCGCAACAGACGATTGATAAAATGCAAACAGTTAGAGCTGCGGCACTTGCACCTGCAGAACCTTCTGGCGCTGATCGAGCTATTGCTGCTGATGCAACGCAGAAGCTATCGGCTGCGCAAGCACAGTTAGCAAAACAACGAATTAGTGGTAATGATGAGCAACCTGAAAGTGCCCCAATTGGCACCTACCAAACACGCCGCTTAAAAGAAGGCGAAGAAGATGGACTAGTTGCTAATGAAGAGCGAGTTAGGCTAAAAGAAGATGCAGATCCTTACGCTATGGCATTGCCAATTGAAAGAGATCCACAGATACAAGCTAGAGCACTGAGAATTAATGACTTTTATCAACATATAGCTTCACCTGATACACCAGCATCTCTATCTCTTAGCGTTTAACAAGTAAATAGTGTATTAAAGCCGTATCTTCAGATACGGCTTTTCATTTACTTTTTCAGTTTCGCGAAAGCGTCAGCAAAAGCATTACCCATAGCGGCGTTACCAGCATCTCGCTTAGGCTTTGGTTTATTGGTTGTTTTTGTTGCGTTTGATTTTTTCGAGCTTGAAGTCGCTTGTTGCGTTTTTGGTGTATTATGGACCTCGTCATCCAAGCGCATTGTAAAGCTAATACGTTTGCGGGCAGCATCTACTTCAATTACTTTTACCTTCACAATGTCGCCGGCTTTTACAACTTCACGTGGATCTGAGATGAACTTGTTAGTAATGGCAGAGATGTGTACTAGGCCATCTTGATGTACACCAACATCTACAAAAGCCCCAAAGTTAGCGACATTAGACACTACACCTTCTAAAATCATACCTACTTTAAGGTCATTAATTTTCTCTACGCCGGCTTTAAATGTGGCAGTCTTAAACTCAGGGCGAGGGTCTCGGCCAGGCTTATCGAGCTCTTTAAGAATATCTGTTACTGTAGGCAGGCCAAACTTTTCATTCGTAAAGTCATTGGCGACAAGTTTATTCAGTAGTTCGGTATTACCAATTAGATTTGATACAGGGACCTGCTTTACTTCACATATTTGCTTTACTACAGGATATGCTTCTGGATGCACTGCTGAACCATCAAGTGGGTCTTTACCGTTAACAATCCTTAGGAATCCAGCTGCTTGCTCAAAAGCTTTAGGCCCTAATCGCTCAACTTTTTTCAATTGACTGCGATTGGTAAAAGAACCATGTTCATCGCGATACTTGATAATATTCGTCGCCAGTGTTTTGTTTAACCCTGAAACTCGTGTTAGTAACGGAGCTGAAGCCGTATTTACATCGACACCCACTGAGTTTACACAATCTTCAACAACAGAGGTCAGGCTTTGGCCTAACTGGCTTTGCGATACGTCATGTTGGTATTGACCTACACCGATAGATTTAGGTTCAATTTTTACAAGCTCGGCAAGAGGGTCTTGTAAGCGACGTGCAATAGAGACGGCACCTCTTAAGGAAACATCAAGATCCGGAAATTCATTAGCTGCAAATTCAGACGCCGAATAGACGGAAGCACCAGCTTCGCTCACCATGATTTTATTTAGTTTCAATTCACTGGCTATCTTCAGTAATTCTGCAGCTAGTTTGTCACTTTCTCTAGACGCTGTTCCGTTACCAATCGCAATTAATTCAACTTTGTATTGGCGGCATACTTGCTCTAGTGTACGTAGTGACTTTTCCCAGTGGTTTTGTGGAGCATGGGGGAAAATTGTATTGGTAGCCAATAGTTTTCCGGTTGCATCAACCACCGCAACTTTACAACCAGTACGCAAGCCGGGGTCGATACCCATGGTAACCTTTGGTCCAGCAGGCGCAGCCATTAGTAAATCTTTTAGGTTTTTAGCAAATACATCAATTGCACCGGTTTCAGCTCGCTCCCGCAGGGCACCTAAAAACTCATTTTCTAGATGTAAGGCCAGCTTTACTTTCCATGCCCATTGCACAATAGTCATTAACCACTTGCTTGCATTAGCTGTGCTGATATTAAGCTGGTAGTGATCTGCAATCATTTGTGCACAGAACTGTTGTGGGTCGTCTACTTCAGGTTCAGGGTTTATAGTAAGCTGCAAAATACCTTCATTGCGTGCTCTTAGCATAGCGAGCGCTCTATGAGATGGCACTTTTACTAACTTTTCATGGTGCTCAAAATAATCGCGATATTTACTACCTGTCTCTTCTTTTCCTGATATCACCGTAGCTTCAAGTTGGCCATTTTGTTGAATGTGACGACGGAACTTCGCGAGTAACTTGGCATCTTCTGCAAAGCGCTCCATAAGAATAAATTTAGCACCATCTAATGCTGCTTTGGTATCGGCTATGCCTTTATCAACATTGATAAAGTCAGTAGCTAAGTGATCTGGCACTAAGCTATCATTGGCAAACAGCGCGTCTGCAAGAGGCTCTAAGCCAGCTTCAATTGCTATTTGACCTTTGGTTCTACGTTTAGGTTTGTAAGGCAGATAAAGATCTTCTAACTCAGTTTTACTTTGAGCATTGTTGATATCTAAAGCAAGAGAGTCAGATAGCTTTCCCTGCTCAGCAATAGTATTGAGAATAAAGGTACGACGCTCTTCTAACTCACGGAGATAACCTAAACGTTGTTCTAACAGGCGCAATTGACTATCGTCTAAGCCTCCAGTTACTTCTTTACGGTAACGTGCGATAAATGGCACAGTGGCGCCTTCATCAAGTAAAGCTGTGGCTGCTAATACTTGTTGTTCTTTGGCGTTTAGCTCCTGTGCTAAACGAGCCGAGATGTTGCTCATGCAAAATCCTTATAAAGTTCAGTCATATACGCTCTTTGTGCATGATGAGCGTGAATAATACAAATAATACCATAGCAGTGATGAATAATAACCTCAGATACTATATTCAATGCTATTTACAAACCAAGTTTTTTCGCCTTCAGGGGTACGAACGCTAAATTCATCATCTACTTGTTTACCAAGTAGGGCGCGCGCCATGGGTGAATCAATAGAAATATAATCTTTACGCTCATATATTTCATCAGGTCCAACAATGCGAAAATGTTTTGTCTCAGCTTGTTCATTTTCTATTTCTACCCAAGCCCCAAAATATACTTTACCGGCCTGTTGTTCAGAGTATTCTACGATTTTTAGATCAGGTAAGCGTTTTCGTAGGTACCGTACACGGCGGTCTATTTGCCTTAATAGACGCTTATTAAAAGTATAATCTGCATTTTCTGAACGATCCCCTAGGCTTGCAGCCCATGACACAATTTTGGTAATTTCAGGGCGCTTTTCATGCCATAAATGGTCATGCTCTTGTTGAAGTTGTCGATACCCTTCAGAGGTGATCAAGTTGGTTTTCATATTTGGTATTTAGTCAATTTTATTGAACACTCAAGTTAAGTTAGCCTAATGAAACAGGCATGATACTGTTTGATATTTATTCAGTTACTAAACTTGTAACGTTCAGTAACAAAAGTTCTTATAAGGTATGGTGTCTAGTTAGTCATTTTTCAATTATATTAAGCTAAGGTATTTAATAACAAGAAGAACATAGTATGGGAAGCGAAACCACCAAAGTATTAGTTGTCGATGATGATATGCGTTTGCGTAGTTTGCTCGAGCGTTACCTTGTTGAACAGGGCTTTATTGTTCGAACAGCTGCCAATAGTGAACAAATGGATCGTTTACTCGAACGTGAAAATTTTCATCTTATGGTTTTAGACTTGATGTTACCGGGTGAAGATGGGCTATCTATTTGCCGACGAATAAGGCAAAAAGAAAATGAAATTCCAATTGTTATGTTGACGGCAAAAGGTGATGAAGTAGATCGTATTATAGGTTTAGAGTTAGGTGCAGATGACTATATACCAAAACCATTCAACCCTAGAGAGTTACTTGCACGAATAAAGGCAATTTTACGCCGTCGAGCTAAAGAAGTACCTGGCGCGCCTTCTTCAGAAGAAAATGAAGTGTCATTTGGTATTTTTAAGCTCAACCTAGCAACACGAGAAATGCAAAAAGGGGATGATGTCTTGTCTTTAACCAGCGGTGAGTTTGCTGTTTTAAAAGCGCTGGTCAGCCATCCAAGAGAGCCACTTAGTCGTGATAAGTTAATGAATTTAGCGCGCGGGCGTGATTACAGTGCGCTTGAGCGAAGCATTGATGTTCAAGTATCAAGGTTAAGGCGTATGATCGAAGATGACGCAGCTAACCCGCGTTATATCCAAACGGTATGGGGCTTAGGGTATGTATTTGTACCTGATGGTCAAAGTTAGTTGTTTTTTATGAGTTTATTCCCAAGAAGTGCCTTCGGGCAAACCGTATTTTTTGTTGGCGCACTGCTGCTGTTAAATCAGATTGTTTCCTACATTACCGTCACTCTTTATGTATTTAAACCAACATTTGAACAAGTGAATCTAATGCTTGCAAAACAGGTTAAAACGGTTTTTATAGATTGGGAAGAGGGTGTAGAGGTAAATGATGAACTGTCGGAAAAGTTTTTTGAAATTACAGGTATCGAAGTAATGACTCAACGGCAGGCTTATATTAACGGATTAGACAGAGCTAAAGAATACAGTTTGTTATCACAAAGTATGTCAGAGCAACTAAATGGTTCAGCACGAGTACGGATAAGCCAAGGAGACCCTATAGTATATTGGGTCGAAGCGCCACAAGCCCCCGGTTATTGGGTGAGGGTGCCACTGACAGGGCTCAGTGAAGCCAAGCTAGAGTTTTTGGTTTTTTATCTCTCTAGTATTGGTTTTTTGAGTGTTCTTGGTGGTTGGTGGTTTGCTCGTCATCTCAATCGACCTTTAAAAGCATTGCAAATGGCCGCAGGCCGCGTTGGCGTAGGGGATTTCTCAACGCGTTTGGTCGAACGTGGCTCTACAGAGGTGATTGAAGTAACTCGCGCTTTTAATCAGATGTCAAAAGGGATAGCTGAGCTTGAAAATGACCGAAGATTATTAATGGCGGGGGTGTCTCATGATCTTCGCACGCCGCTTACACGCATTAGATTGGCAACTGAGATGATGGCTGATGAAGAAGATTATCTAAAAGAAGGGATCATTGACGACATCGAAGATATGAATGCTATTATTGATCAATTTATAGAATATCTTCGCCACCATCATAGTGGACAAATGTCTCCTGAAAATTTAAACGCATTGGTAGAGGATGTTGTCCAAGCAGAAAAGAAACATAAGCGCACTATTGGCTTTATCAAAGAGCAAGATGTGCCCAAAGTACTTATGAACTCCGTTGCACTCAAACGCGTATTAACCAATATGATTGAAAATGCCATACGTTATTCTGATGACGCAATAGAAGTCAGTACGCATTACAGTGCCAGAACTAAAGAGGTCATGATAAAAGTAAAAGACCGTGGCCCTGGTATTCCTGAAGCTGAATTAGAAAGCGTATTTGAGCCATTTAAACAAGGAGATCAAGCACGTGGTAGTGAAGGGAGTGGTCTAGGCTTAGCTATTATTAAACGCATAGTCACCACCCATGGTGGCAGAGTTAAACTCAGAAACAGAAACGGTGGAGGTTTAAGCGCCGAAGTTGTTTTGCCTACATGTAATACATAATTTCTTTAGAGGTCATCGGTTTTATGAATAAGCTCGTAGTGTTAGGAGCTGGTTGGTTAGGAAAACCTTTGTGTTTGCAAGCCAAACAAAAAGGGTGGCTTGTTGAAGGTACGCGTACGCAAGATAATTGCGAGCAGGAATATGAACGTATATTTCGCTTGGAAAATGAGCAATTAATCAGCAGTATTTCTCTTAATGAGGCTTACTGGGTGTGTGCTATTCCCCCCAGAGCTCGACATGAAAGCAGTAACTACTTACAGTTGTTAGATAACGCTTTAAAACTTAGCCAGCGATTTAAATGTAAAGGTTTTTTGTTGTGCTCAAGCACGGGAGTTTACCCAAAAGATAGTGGTACTTATTACGAAAGCTATGATGTTCAAGCTGTCGATGCTCGGCAAAGTATTTTGCAAAAAGCAGAGCAAATGGTGCTTAATATGAACGGAAAGGTGCTTCGTTTGGCTGGTTTAGTTGGACCGAATAGAGAACCGGGGCGCTTTGTTTCGGGCAAGCAACTAGCAAGCTCATCTCAAGGGGCAATTAATATGGTGCATCAACAAGATGTAATTGAAGCCATATTCTGCCTATTGGACGCGTGGCAAAAAGCAGCAAGAATTTACAATGTGTGTAACCCTTGGCACCCAACAAGAGCAAGCTACTACCAACAAAAATGCGCACAATTTGATACTCAAGTGCCAACGTATGCAAGTGAGGAACATTCACAGCGTATAATTGACGGCTCAGCAATTCTTCAATTAGGTTTTAGTTACCAGCATGACATTTAGATAAGAGTGGTTGGATTTGTTACGTTTAAATGGGTCGCTTAAATGTTAAATGACCCCCTAGACGATATTTACTGCCTGGTGAAACCAAGCGTGCAAAGCTCACAATGCCTGAAGATGACCACGTGCGACGGATTACTTGCAAGCAAGGTTCTTCGTTGAATAAATTGAGCCATTGGCAAACCTCCTCACTGGGCATAATCGCCTCGACGGTATGCCTTGCCTCGGTTAGTGGTGCAACATTTGATAAGTATTCATGAGGGGTAAGCTCACTAAAGTTCTGTTGTAAATAATCGGCCGCAAGTGCTGGATTAACAAAACGTTCCTCCACTTGCAGTGGTGTATCATTTTCGTTATGAAGTAATACGCTACGATAAATCTGGCTATTAATCTCAACGCCTAAAGCAATGGCAATGGGTGCAAGCGCTGCGATAGACTCCAGAGATAAAACAGTACATGAGTAGTGACTATTTCTTTGACGAACTTCTTCGGCAATACTTTTTATCTCTAACAATGATGATTGTGACTTAAAACTTGCGACAAAAGTGCCCAGTCCTTGACTGCGGGTTAAAATACCACTATCAGTTAGCTCGGTGAGCGCACGTCGAGCTGTCATACGGCTTACTTTAAATTGATTAGCTAGCTCGTTTTCAGAGGGAACTTGTTGGTTTTCATGCCAAACGCCTGCTCGGATATTGTCGATGATATGCTGCTTTATTTGTGCAAACTTTGGTGTATTTTCCATATTTTTCTTCTCTACACGCTACTTATTAAAATAAACATGGCACACATGTCTTGTATATACAAGCTGGATTGCTACACTCATTACAGTTTTACTATTTAAAGAGGCTGTTATGCTGGAAGTAGATTTAGTGATCACCAATGTCACACTCGCCACAATGGACCCTGATATATCGAATCCATACGGATTAATTGAACAAGGTGCTATTATGCTTAAAGCGGGTAGGATTGCTTGGCTTGGAGTGCAAAGTAATATGCCTGAGTTTGATGTGCTAGCAACACCACTTCATGATGCAAAAGGTCAGTTACTAACACCAGGATTGATTGACTGCCATACACATATTTTATTTTCTGGAAACCGTGCAGCTGAGTTTGAACAGCGGCTAAATGGAGTTTCTTATCAAGATATTGCGCAACAAGGTGGTGGTATTGCAAGCACTGTACGTGCGACTCGACAAGCTGACATACAAACTTTATTTGTTACAGGCAAAGAGCGTCTTAATAGTTTATTGCGTGAAGGTGTAACAACGGTTGAGAGCAAGTCAGGGTATGGTCTAGATTGTGATAATGAGCTGAAGTTACTACAAACGAATAAGTTACTAAATGAATGTCACCCAATTGATGTGCAAAGTACTTTTTTAGGTGCACATGCACTTCCTCCCGAGTATAAAGATAGAGCAGATGACTATATTGATTTAGTCTGTGAGCAAATGCTTCCTCAAGTTGCTGAGCAAGGTCTGGCCGTTGCTGTGGATGTATTTTGTGAAAATGTGGGTTTTAGCTATGAACAAACCAAAAAAGTATTTACAAAGGCACAGCAATTAGGACTAAAAATAAAATGTCATGCCGAACAATTATCTAACCAGCATGGTAGTGAGTTAGTGGCGGAATTTGCAGGCCTATCAGCAGATCATATTGAGTATTTAGATGAACAAGGTGTCATGGCTATGGCAAAAGCTGGCACTACGGCGGTTGTTTTACCTGGCGCATTTTACTTCTTAAGAGAAACTCAGTTACCACCGATTGAGCTATTGCGAAAACATAAAGTATCAATGGCTATTGCCAGTGACTTTAACCCAGGCACCGCACCACTATGTTCATTACGTTTAATGCTTAATATGGCATGTACACTATTTCGTATGACACCACTAGAAGCGTTAGAGGGGGTAACAGTTAACGCTGCAAAAGCCCTAGGACTAAGCGATAGAGGTATGCTAAAAGTCGGTATGCGAGCAGATATTGCTTTGTGGCAAGTAGATCACCCTGCAGAACTAAGTTATCAATTTGGCGTAAGTGACCTATCAAATTTGTGGATCTCGGGTAAACTTATTCACTACTAATCGTTTATTTAATGGTAAGCAGGTGTTGTTACAGTCATTAACTTGGTTTGCCGCTTTATTACCTTCACTCTCGGATACGACGGCGCGCACAGTGCCGTTGTTTGATGTCTTGTCTGCGGGTGGTATTGTTACCGCCGGTGTTATGTTATGTGTTGTTACCAAAGAGCTATTGCTAAAAGGCTTACATTTCTCTTTGTGTATTATCACGTTGCTTTTGCTGTTTTTAAATGTGCCGCTGGCAATGTTTGTGCTGGCTATCGTTTTTATTATTTATCTTGCCTACTCTTTTTCATTTTCTGTATCGTGGATAAGTAGGTTAGTTGCGGCCAGTACATGTATATATGCGGCTATTTTAAGTGGCTATTTATTGTCTCAATGGCCTGTGAATTTAGCTGTTATTGCGCTTTTTCCTATTTATTTCGGACTACTTTATGCCACTATCAATGAAACTCGTGAAGAGCAACGCTCAACGTCTTCTGATAAAGAGCTAAGTGGTAATGACTTAGGAATACCTAACCGAGCGAGTTTGAGGCATGCCTATGAGATACAAAGAAAGTTAGACCCTGGGCCTGCCATGCTTGTTTTAATATTTTTAGAGGGAATTGAGCAAGTTAATATTCATTTAGGCAGAGAGTTTGGGGATACCCTTCTTGCTGAATCAGCGAATAGAATAAAGCAGCAGCTTAATAGTGCTACAGACATTTTTCCTATTCCTGATGGCAACTCGGTATCAAGACTCGCACACCTAGGAGGGTTACACTTTGCATTTGTGTGTCGTTTGGGACGTTTTGAATATCTTCATGAGCAGCTCATTGATGATATTTTATTAAGTGTTGAAAAACCATTCCATGTTGGTAGTTGTACCTTAGATATATCGGCTCGAGCAAGTTATGTCAATTGTGATGAAGAGCTAGGTCAAATTGATAGTTTGATAGCGTGTGCATACTTGGCACTAGATAAACTCTCTAATCAGGCGGTATGTGCGTATCAGCAGCAGATGCAAATTAGCCAAGTAGAGCAGCAAACTCGATTGAGGGAACTGGCAAAAGTGATGATAAGTGAGGAGTTAGAAGTATATTTTCAGCCTGCTTTTTCGCATCCAAGCGGAGAAATCGCTTACTTAGAATTGTTATTGCGTTGGCCACACCCTAAACAAGGGCTGTTGACTGCAGAGTACTTTATTGAAGATATACGTTTAGCTGGTTTATCTTTACCCGTAGCGCATTTTGTTATTGAGCGTGCTGCAGAAATAGCAATGGCTATAAAGATGGAAGGCCTTAAAGTGCCTTTGAGCATCAATATTTTTGGCCCTGAAATGTTGCAAAAAGACTTTTTGAGCTTTATGGAACATATTTTATTAGAGCATTATTTGCAGGACGGTGAAATTTTATTGGAGTTCCCAGCCAGCCTATTTACTAATATAGATCAACAAACACAGGTTTGTATAACTCAATTAAGACAGCTGGGTGTTCATATAGGGATTGATAGGTTTGGTGAATCAGCACTGAAATTGAGCAATTTGTTTAATCTACAAGTTGATTTTATTAAGCTCTCTTCAGCATTAACTGAGCAACCTCAACCTGCTGGCGTTGAAGCTCTTTTACATAACATTGTTGCGATGCAACATGAAAGGGGTATAAAAGTGATATGTGAAGGGGTTGAAAATAAAGTGCAGTTAGAATTTGCTGAGCAGCTTAGTTGCAATGCAATTCAAGGGCATTTTTTAGCTCAACCAATGAGCTGTAAAGGACTCATTGGTTGGCTACATAATTTTAAGGCTCAACGAGATGATTAGTCTTTATGCCTTTTTGCACGTAAATAACTGCATACTAAGCCACTAAGTACTTGCCCAGCTTCAAGCATGCCTTGGGCTAAACCTTGAGGGTGATTGCCAGGTGCCGCTTCGCAGAGGTGTAAATAAGAAGCGTTTGCTTGTTGAGCGCCCAAATAGACAAAGTGCTCTGCATCACTGACGCTAAAACCACAGTTAGTAAAAGCACTTACAGGCATATAACTAATGCTATCAACATCTACCTCTACACCTAAAGGCGCTTTGTTTGCAAAGCGTTTCAAGCCTAACTCGCAAGCTTGAGTTAATGAATATTTGCGACTTACTAAAATATCTTGATAGCTGATATAACTATATTGAGCTTGGTTCAAAGCAGCTATAATTGCTTGGTTATTTTTTTGTTCATGCATCCCTACTACATGGTAGTCGCAAAGGTATGAATTTTGATGTGCATAATGAAACCCATTGCCACTGTGTCTGCCCTCTAATGCTCTAAAATCTGCATGTGGATCAAAGTTAATAGCATGGCATGCTGTTCCTTTGGTTTGTGCGAGCGCTTTTAAAATACCAAAGCAATTGTTATGACCACCACCGATAATAATAGGCTCAAGCCCTGCAGCAAATATCATACTTAAAACATATACGACTCTTTCATCTAATTGCTCGCATAGTTGTCGAAGGGCAACCAGTTGTTCAGGATTAGAGTTATCCAAATTACTACTTTGTTGTTGTAAGTCATCACAATTAACTTCACCTAATAGTAGTACATCCTTTGGCGTTAAAAAGTCATTACACGGTAAATTTAAAAAGCGCTGTAAAAATGCTTGCCAGCCTAATGTCGCGCCTCCTTTTCCGCAATTTGCTTTTGGTCCAAAATCTTCATTAATGCCAACTAATACATACTTAATACCAAATGCTGCTGCATCTTTTAGTGCTACATCAAGCTGTGAGTTGGGTTCTAAAAAAGTAAGAGACTGCCAATACCTAAGCTCATTTTCTCTTGTCGAAGTGAGGTTGATAACATCAGCCTCACTGTAAACATGTAACCAGTTAGTCATACCAATTATTCTTGTTCTTCTTCAGGCTCTAAGAGTAGTTCTTGCGCAGAAATAATAATGCCTGTACTGTCTGCGTATAAAAAGTCATCTTCAAAAAATGACACTCCAGCAAAGTTGACAGGTATTGCTTGTTCGCCTGAACCTTCGCTATCTGCGGCGACAGGGATAGAGGCTATTGCTTGGATCCCCAAGTCGCATTCTTCAAGTTCATCTACGTGACGAACAGCACCGTAAACGATTATACCCTGCCAGTTATTTTCTACAGCAAGTTCTGCAAGGTCAATGTCAATAAGCGCACGTCGTGTAGAACCGCCGCCATCAATTAACAAGATCCGTTCAGTTCCATCTTGTTCTAGCATGCTCTGGATGAGCTCGTTATTTTCAAAACACTTAACTGTGGTAATACGGCCACAAAATGAAGCCTGGCCACCAAAGTTAATGAACATTGGTTCGAGTACATCAACTACATCAGCAAAGTGGTCACATAAATCGGAAGTGCTGTAATCCATAACTATTATCCTCAGAAAATAACATTAAGTCAGGGTGAGTATACTCCCATATATAACCTTAGCAATGCCAAACAGTAAGTTACATATTAGTGTCTCATAATTGTCATGGTTTTGTTATTTAGCTCTTCTATGCTGAATTTATCCACAGTATGTGAGTTAAGCATCATGAAAGGTAAACTAGCACAGCTTGATACGGCTTTATATTTTGCAGTTTTCACTCCAAGCCCCAAGCATTGGTGGCGAATTGTAGCACTAGGCTTATCTAAAAGCGGTAATGGTGGTTTATATGTGTTGCTAGCTATTACTTGTGCCATTTTTCTAGAGCAGCTGGGGCAACAGTTTGCATTAACTGCTGTGTTAGCGTTTGCGCTTGAGCGACCAGTTTATTTTTATTTAAAAAAGCGTATTGCTCGAGTGCGCCCTTGTGACTGCTTTTCACAAAAGGCTTTGTTAACACCGGGTGATAAATTTAGTTTGCCATCGGGGCATAGTGCCGGGGCATGGTTATATGCGACATGTCTATCAGAGCATATTCCCATCTTGTCTATTCCATTATTGATTTGGGCTATAGGTGTTTCGTTGTCTAGGGTTGTAGTTGGAGTACATTATCCACTGGATGTAGTAGTGGGGGCTTTAATGGGAATAGGTTGTGCCAGTTTGGCTATTGGGCTAGTAGGAATGCTATGAAGATATTGTATGGAGTACAAGGCACCGGAAATGGTCATACAACACGTGCGCGAATTATGGCCGCATGTTTTGCTGAACACGGCGTAGAAGTTGATTATTTATTCTCTGGTAGGCAGAGGGAAAAGTATTTTGACATGAGCGTATTTGGAGACTACAAAAGTCGAGATGGTTTGAGTTTTTCGACTCAAAGTGGTCAGGTAAACAAGTTTGATACACTTAAACAGCTAAAACTAGGCCAGCTTTATAAGGACATACGTCATTTAGATGTTGCTCGTTATGATTTAGTTTTTAATGATTTTGAGCCAGTTACCGCTTGGGCTGGAAAGTTGGCGAAGGTGCCTGTTATTGCGATGAGTCACCAAGCCTCTTTTTTATTTCCAGAAGTACCCGTAGAGGGGGCTGGGCTTATAAAACGCACGTTACTGAAACAATTTGCCCCTGCCGATATATATTTGGGGGTACATTGGCAACCATTTGCAAAGAATATAATTCCACCATTTATTCCTTATGAAGTACCAGATAAACAATGTCAATCGGTGGAAAATAAGGTGCTTGTATATTTACCTTTTGAAGAGTTAAATAAAATTATTGAGTTGTTACAGGATTTTCCTGATAAAGAATTTTATTGTTATCACCCAAATGCACAAAACCAGTCTTTGGCCAATATCCATTTACGCTCCCCCAGTCGGAGTGGCTTTTTGAAAGACTTAGCAAATACCAGTGGCATCGTCGCAAATGCCGGTTTTGAGCTTTCCAGTGAAGCGATGAAATTCGGCAAAAAGCTGTTATTAAAACCTTTAAATGGCCAATTTGAGCAGTTAAGTAATGCGTTAACCTTGGAAAGTATGGGTCGAGCAAAAGTAATGCATTATTTAAGTACTAATGCACTAGAAGAGTTTTTAGAGTTGCCTATGGCTGAGGCAGTCCACTTTCCATCAGACCCTTCGCCTTTAGTCAATTGGTTAATAAATAGCAAGTGGGATGATGTTGAGGGTTTGCATAACAAATTGTGGCAACCAATAAGTTCTAAGTTGTCAAACGCAGCGTAAATCACATAATTGTACCTTCTGTAGGAAAGTTCCAGATTGTGCAATGTTAACTGCAGCAGTAAATATAGTTCTCAGCTATACTTGCCTTAGGTTTATTTTATTTGGGTAACAGTATGGCTTTGTTAGAGAATTTGACAATAAAGCGGCGTTTGCAGTTAAACGCTTTGGTTGTGGGTATTGCTTTGGTTGTTATGTTGGGTGTGATCATTTATGAAGCAAAAATGATGTTGCAGCTTAATAATGCGATTCAATATTCAAAAGACCTCAATGTTCATCAACTTACAATGAGAAAACACGAAAAAAACTTTTTGTTTTACAAAGAGGAAAACTCATTAGATAAATTTGATGACGAGTATGCAAAGTTACAAAATACATTAGCATTACTTGAGCAAACATTTGCACATTTTGACATTGAAGCTAATAAGCTTAATGACTTTGAGCGATTGGCAAAACAATATAATACAGATTTTCAGCATGTGGTGACGCTACAAAAAGCAATCGGCTTACATCCGAAAGATGCCCTGTACGGTGAATTGAGGGCGGCTGTTCATGGTGTTGAAACGTTATTAAAAGAGCGCGAAAATTATGAGTTGTTGTCGACTATGCTGCACTTACGACGAGCAGAAAAAGATTTTATGCTTCGTTTGGATACAAAATATTTAACTAAATTATTGAGTTTGGTATCAACATTTAGTGAGCAAATTAAATCAGCAGGCTTTCCGAGTGGTTATCAAAATGAACTGCTTCGTTTACTCAACGAATATCAAACTAAATTTCAAGCTTTGGTTGATGCTCAAGTAGAATTAGGTTTGCATTTAGATGACGGCGCATTAGGTCAAATGAAAAGTAGCGTCGAAAGAAGCGAGGAGTTGGTCACCGAAGTAGTAGCAGCAACTCAAAAAGTGATCTCAACAAGCTCTGATTCAGTTCAATTCATTGCATTTTCTGTTTTTGCTGCAGCATCAATCATAGTTATGGCACTGGTATTATCTACGAGTAACTCTATTGTTAGACCTGTGGAGCGGGTTTATTTAACCATAGAGCGGATCCGTAAGGAAAATAACTTGGGGTTGCAAATAGAGCAAAGTGGTAACGATGAAATTACTATTATGACTCAAGACTTTAATAGTTTAATTAATGACTTTAAGCTTTTAATAACAGAGGTGAATAGTGCATTGCATACAATTAATGACGCAACTTCTCATTTAACAGAATCAACAGCACAAACTAGTGCAGGTGTCAGCGAGCAGCTCCATGAGGCAGATATGGTGGCAACTGCAGCAACCCAAATGCAAGCGACTATTCAAGATATTTCACATAATACAGAAGCTGCTTCTCAAAAAGCAGAGTCAACAAATGACAATGCTCAGCAAGGTCGCTCAGAAGTTGATGCTACTATTAAGCATATAATTGCATTGTCAGAGTCGCTAAGTGGTGCTTCAAATGTTGTTTCACAGTTAGAAAAAGATGGTGAAACGATTGGATCTGTACTTGATGTTATAAGAGGTATAGCAGAACAAACTAATTTACTTGCGTTAAATGCCGCAATCGAGGCTGCTCGAGCAGGTGAGCAAGGACGTGGTTTCGCGGTTGTAGCGGATGAAGTGAGATCGCTTGCACAGCGAACTCAAGACTCGACACAAGAAATTGAAAGCATTATTTCCACGTTACAGCAGCGAACTCAAGAGGTCGTTAATATAATGCAGCAGTGTCGTAATCAAGGTGGAGAAAGTGTTGCGCAAGCGGAAAAGGCGGGTGAGTTGTTGAGTATGATTACAGAAGACGTGCAAAATATTATGGATATGAGCACTCATATAGCTACGGCAATCGATGAACAGAGCCAAGTAGCCAGCGAAGTTAATAAAAATGTAGTGCGTATTCGTGACATTGCGCAGGTTGCATCTGAGCATGCACAAGCAAATGCACAAAGTAGCGAGGAAGTGTCTGAGCAAGCTAAAGTACTCAAAGATGCAGTAGCTAAATATAAAGTTTAATGATGCTTAACTAAAAGTAAAATACAAAAATGCCGCTTCAAATAAAGCGGCATTT
>NZ_ARPN01000037.1:0-25317 GCF_054966645.1 Pseudoalteromonas sp. SANK 73390 | reverse complement strand
GTTGTTTAAAAAGACCGCCAACAGCGTATAAAACTTACACAGGAATTATAGCAGGGAAGTGAGAACGGTGGTCACATGACCACCGATTGAATGATTACTGCTGTTCAAAGCTCGCTACGAGGGTATCCAGTGACTTGGCTGAGTCAGCCAGCGCTTGAATGGATTGCTCTGTATTGAGCTGCGCGCTCATTACATCATCGCTGATGGTACTGATATGCTCAATGCTTCGGCCCACATCAGCAACTACGTTGCTTTGCTGTTCAGTCGCTGCAGCGATTAAGGTGGTCATATCGTTTATTTGATTTGCCGTCTCTGTGACATCTTCCATTAAGTCTACGGAGATTTGCATACTCTCAACACTTTGTTCAGCTTGTTGCTTTGAGCGATTAATTTGATTGACAATTGCATCAGATGTTTGCGTCAACTCATTGATAGTTGCTTGTATTTCATCCGTTGAATTTGATGTTCTACTTGCTAATGCGCGAACTTCATCGGCAACAACCGCAAAGCCTCTGCCGTGTTCACCTGCTCGAGCTGATTCAATTGCTGCGTTTAGCGCTAGTAAGTTAGTTTGTTCAGAGATCCCACGAATAACATCTACAATGTTTGCAATAGATTGTGTTTTATTTACCAGCTTTTCTACTGCATGTGCCATGGCATCAATATCTGTTGCTAATGTTTGCAATGTTTTTTGACTTTGCTGAACACGATGATGGCCCTGCTCTGACGACGCTTTGCTTTGCTCGGTTAATTTTGCAGAGTTATTTGCACTGCCTGCAATTTCTTGTACCGTTGCACCCATTTGGTTAATCGCGGCGGCCACCGAAATTGTTTGCGACTTTTGATCATCTAATGCTTGTGAGTTGCTGCGGCTTTGCTCAAACACTTGCTCACTGGCGCTACGAATATCATGGCTTTCGTTGGCAACCATTTTGATAGCCGCTTCAATTTTGGAAATAAACTCATTAAATCCATCTGCGAGGGCTTGTAACTCTGGTTGCTTCAAATCGGGCACCCGATAATGCAATTTAGCATCACCACTTCCGAGGCGGGCGAATAGCTTAGCCATATTAGACAATGGCGCACTAAGGTTTTTTGCCATCAATAAACTGATAAAGCTGGCGATAACTGCAGTCACTAATGCAAACAAAATAATTTGCCATTGTAGCGCATTGATTTCATCAAACACCTCATCGGCAGGCACTTGTGCGATAACATACAAATCCGTTTTTTCTATTGCGCTGGCAGCGATAATGGTGTCGTGGCCATTAAGTTTGATTGTATCCACGGCAAAGTGACGACCATTGAGTAGTGTGTGGCTTGCGTTGACTCCATAAAAATCATTTAGATTTGATTTGGCAACTTTTGAGGCGTCAGGGTGTAGTTGTACTTGCCCTTGTGCGTTTACCACATACACAAACCCTGTCTTCTCAATAGTCATATCGCTGAGCATACGTTGCATGTCATCAATACTTTTGGCAAGACCCGCTAAGCCGATACCGTTAGTTTGTTGATGGTTAACAAACATTTTTACATCACCAGGTGCTTCTTGGTAGATGCTAATAGAAAACGGGTTATTGCTTTGCGTAAAGTTAAAAAACCAGCCATCTTGTTGCTGATTTAACACTCTTAAAAAGCCATTTTGATTCCAGTATTGCGCACTGCTGCGGTTGGCCCACGAGGCGGTTACTAAATCATACTGTCGCGTTATGCGCTTGAGCTCACTTACCAGTAGGGTTTCATCTAATTGGCCCCGTTTGGCCATCTCGGTGATGAACTGGTTACTTGATAGTTGATGTGCTGCGTTTTTTAATTGCAAAATCTGCTGCGCGATTGACTTGTTTATACTCTCTATTTTACTAGGGAGTTCTGACTCTAACATCCTTTTTTCAGTCATGGATTTAGCGCTATAAATCGCTTTTGCTCCAATAACGCTGGCTACAATAATTGCGATTAAGCTACCAAGGAGGGTGATCCTTTGGGTAATAGATAGGTTATACATCCGCATTTAATTACACTTTTTACCGAACTGAATTAAATATTCTAACATACACGATTATTGGGGCATATCGTTTCTGTTTATTTGCTTATAGGTCTGGGTTAGTTAATAAGTTTTCATTATTAGCTCTTTTAAAGGCTTATATCACAGCGCTTTTAACGGTAGTTAACCTCAGGTTTGGATAAGGGGGTTGGAATAGAAAAAGCCCATTGCATAGGCGAATGGGCTTTGGTTTCTAACAAGCGAACTATTAAAGCAAGCCAAGCGTTGGTGCTTTCCCTGACGTGCGCTTGCCTAGGGAGGTGGCTTAAACAATCTTTTTCATCGCTGACATGTAGCCACGTAAGGTTTCACCTACTTTTTCAACTGGGTGATTACGAATGGCATGATTTACTTGTATAAGCAACTGATTATCTACATAATTATCACTAGTGCCGAGTCCTTTTCCAATCACGTCAGTGTTTAACTTGCTCATAAATGGTTTAAGTAAGGGCAAACAGGCATGGTTATATAAGTAACAACCATATTCAGCCGTATCTGAAATTGTTCTATTCATTTCAAATAGTTTTTTACGAGCAATGGTATTGGCAATGAGTGGTGTTTCATGAAGCGACTCATAATAGGCAGACTCGTCAATGATCCCAGCTGCTGTCATTGTCTCAAATGCGAGTTCAACTCCTGCTTTAACCATAGCAACCATTAAAATACCTTGGTCAAAAAATACTTGCTCAGAGATTTCTTGCTCAGTGTTTGGTTGTTTTTCAAATGCAGTGTTAGCGGTGTCTGCGCGCCATGAAAGAAGTTTGACGTCGTCTTCTGCCCAATCTGCCATCATACCTTTTGAGAATTCGCCGCTGATGATGTCGTCCATATGTTTGTTGTAGAGAGGGCGCATTATTTGCTTTAGCTCTTCGCTTAACTCAAATGCTTTTAGCTTGGCTGGGTTTGATAGACGGTCCATCATGTTGGTAATGCCGCCATGTTTTAAGGCTTCAGTTATTATTTCCCAGCCATATTGAATAAGCTTTGATGCGTAGCTTGCCTCAATGCCTTGCTCAACCATTTTGTCAAAACAAAGCAAAGACCCTGTTTGCAACATACCACACAGGATAGTTTGTTCACCCATCAGGTCTGATTTTACTTCAGCAATAAACGAAGAGTGCAATACGCCTGCTTTATGGCCACCAGTGCCTGCTGCATAGGCTTTTGCTTGCGCGAAGCCTTTACCCTCAGGGTCGTTCTCTGGGTGTATGGCAATTAATGTTGGTACACCAAAGCCACGTTTATACTCTTCACGTACTTCAGTGCCTGGGCATTTTGGTGCTACCATAATAACAGTGATGTCTTTGCGTACTTGCATGCCTTCTTCAACTATATTAAAGCCATGTGAGTAAGCAAGTGTTGCGCCTTGTTTCATTAATGGCATCACGGCGTTAACCACTGCGGTATGCTGTTTGTCTGGCGTTAAGTTAAGTACGAGATCGGCGGTGGGGATCAGCTCGTCGTAGGTGCCAACGGTAAAACCGTTTTCAGATGCGTTTAAAAATGACTGGCGTTTTTCGCTAATTGCTGACTCGCGCAATGCATAAGTGACATCTAAACCTGAGTCTCGAAGGTTTAAACCCTGATTAAGACCTTGTGCGCCGCAGCCCACAATAACCAACTTTTTGCCTTCTAACTCTTTAACACCATCGTCAAACTCTTTGGGGTCCATAAACTCGCACTGAGCTAACTGCGCTAGCTGTTCTCTTAAGGGAAGTGTATTGAAATAGTTTGCCATGTGAGTACCTTTATAAATTCGCGTTTGTTAGAAATGTCTATAAGTCCAGCATAAGCAGTGTTTTTGATTACGTAAAATGATATATTTGAATCACTGTATTTCATTTTTTGAAAGGTAAAATGTGGACCACAAGCAGCTCGGCTATTTTTTAACATTGGCAGAAACGCTTCACTTTGCGCGTGCTAGTGAGCAATGCCATGTAAGTGCTCCTACTCTGAGCCGACAGATAAAACAGCTTGAGCAAGAGCTGGGAACGGAGCTATTTATACGTGACAACCGCAGTGTTAGGCTTACGGTTAATGGCAAGGCGTTTGTGGATTATGCACAAGCAACGCTGGCAAAATGGCGACAGTTTAAAGGCCAATGCCAAGATAGTGCCGGGCCGCTCACCGGTGAGTTAAGTATGTATTGCTCGGTAACAGCCACATATAGTTTTACTTATGACTTATTTGCTGTTTTTAGAAAGCAGTTTCCAGCCATAGAGTTAAACCTAAATACAGGCGATCCCGCTTTTTCTATTAATCATGTACAAACAGGCAAAGAAGACGTTGCAGTTGCTGTAGCGCCAACGCATTTGCCGCAAGGGATTGCATACTTACCACTTGGTAAGTCAAAGCTAGTGATGATAGCACCGACAATGGATTGCCCGTTGAGTGAACTAATTAATAGCCACCTTAACAGGCCTAATTTATTGGAGCAGCTCCCTTTTATTATGCCAGAGCATGGTGTGTTAAAAGAGCGCATTGATGCTTTTTGTGCGAGGCAAAAGTTAACGCCTAAAGTTTATGCGCACGTGTCCGGTCATGAAGCAATGGTGGCGCTAGCCAGTTTAGGGTTTGGGGTCGCATGTGTGCCGCAAATTGTGTTAGAACAAAGCCCATTTTTAAGCCAAGTACAGCATTTAAAAGTTGAACCAAAAGATAGCCTTGAAGAAATTGAAATTGGCTTGATTTGCAAGCAAAAAAGGTTGCAAGACCCTGTGGTAAGTGCGCTGTGGCAATGTGCTGCACAGCTATTCTTGAACCCTTAGTCGTAGGTTGTTGATTGTTTTGCTTTTGCTAATTATTGGTTGGCTCAAGTTATACTTAATTTACAGCTTGGCTACACCAGTCCAAATCGTTTGAATCACTTGCAGAGCGCAGCCTGATTGTGATTTACCTAAAATGCAAAAAAATGATTGTTTACATAACGCCAATATATTACCTACAAACCGTGATAAGTTTATACTGGCAACGCAAATAATATTGATTGTCATTTAGATATGTGTATACTTTCACTCCAGATAAGAAATACAAATATTAATTATTTTCAAAGGAAATCATTGATGGTTTTACGAAAGTCTCTTCTGGCCACTTCTATTGTAGTTGCAACACTGGGTTTAACCGCGTGTGGCGGTTCAAGTTCAAGCAGTAACGATTCAAATAATAATGGTGATAATGGCACGGTTACCACGCCTACCAACTCAGCACCAACAGCGATTGCATTAACAGCACAAGCGCAAGTAAATGAAAACGTAGCGGGTCAAGTTATTGGTACTTTAGCTGCAACAGATGCTGACTCGGATGAAACATTCACATTTACCACGACAGATGAGCGTTTTGAAATTGATGCAAATACACTAAAGTTAAAGAGCTCTGCGGTATTGAACTTTGAAGTTGAGCCGCAAGTATCTGTTGATGTGACTGTAACAGACAGTGCCAACAATACGTTCTCTGCTGCTGTGACATTTGATGTAACTGATGCAAAAGATTATGACTTTTTAAATGCTGAATCAGGTGATTCAAGCGTATCTTACTCAGGCCAAATTGCACGTCATGCGCTAATTAAAGAATTGTATAACTATATTGGTGGTGACTTAGCAACTGATGCACAGACCATGACTGCCGATGCATTACTTGCGCAATTAAACAAGTTTTATAAAATTTCAGATGGCGACTATGATGCCATCGCAAATGCTATGTCATTATCAATCGTACAAGATGCAAAACAAGCAACACTGGCTGACATTTCAGGAAGCCATAAAGACTTAAGCGGTAAAATTGCAGGTAATGATGCAACGGGCCAACACAAAGATTGGAACGATGGTGCAAGTTTTGAAGGGTGGGCTGGTCTTGAAACAAACACGCCTGAAGGGTTAATGAACGCTTTAATTGCACAAGTTGTAGAGCGTGTGCAGCAAACTACTGTACAAACGCCAAATGGTAAAGAAATAGAAACGCATTACGTAACCGCTGAGGGTGTTGACCTTAAACAGTTAACGCAAAAGTTTTTATATGGTGCGGTGGCATTTTCTCAAGGTGCTGATGATTACCTAGATGATGCAACACAGGGCAAAGGACTTAAAACCAGTAACATTCTCGACGATAAAGCATATACAAACCTTGAGCATCAATGGGATGAAGGTTTTGGTTACTTTGGTGCTGCTCGTAACTACCTAAGTTACACAGATGAAGAAGTAGCCGCTAAAGGCGGTCGTGAAAACTGGCAAGGGAACAACGACTTTAATGCTGATGGCAAAATTGATTTAAATGCTGAGTACAATTTTGGCAACTCTACCAATGCAGCGAAGCGTGATTTAGGCTCTAAAGACTATGATGCAAAAACTGACTACAGTGCAGATGCCTTTAATGCATTTTTTGCCGGTCGTAAGTTAATTTCTGATAATGTAGGCACTGAGCTTACTGATGAGCAGTTAACTGAACTTAAAGGCTATGCAGTTGCTGCAACGGCAGCATGGGAAAAGTCTATCTCAGCCACAGTTGTTCACTACATTAATGATACCATCGCTGATCTGGAACAGATGAAAGTGGGTACCTATGAAGCTGATAAGTTTGTAACATTAGCTAAGCACTGGTCTGAAATGAAAGGCTTTGCACTTAATTTGCAATTTAACCCAGAATCACCTTTCAATGCAGAGGCAAATGCGGGTAAATTTGCGCAAATGCATGTGTTAATGGGTAACAAGCCAGTAGTGGGTGAACAGGCGGACGTAGAAGCTTATATTGTTGAGCTTAAGCAAGCGCGTGATATTTTACAGCAAGTTTATAGCTTTGACGGTGAAGTCGTTACTAACTGGTAATTTACTCACAGATAAACTATCAAAAAGGTTAGCTTTTCGAGGCTAGCCTTTTGTTGTATTTAAAATCGAATAAAAAGAGGCGATTGATGGCACCAACATTTAAACCTTTATTGTTAGCAAGCACTTTAGCTGCATTGCTAAGCGGTTGTGGTGAGAGTACCTCAAGCTCAACCGGCGAGAACTTTTCTGACAACAAAGACAATGGCACTATTAGCTTTGATCAACAAGCACTGTTGGTGAACTTAACTGACAATGTAATTACGCCAACCTTTGAAGCATTTGCAGACAAGGCGCAATCTTTACCTGCACAAGTTAAAGCATACTGTGACCTAGAGACGAGCTTTGACCCAAGTATGCAAGATGCTGCTCAAAAAGCGGGACTCGATGCGTCTCTACAGGTGGCGCAAGACGCATGGCGTGAAACAATGGTTAGCTGGCAACATGCTGAGTTGATGGTCGTTGGTCCGTTGCTTGATAATGATAAGTCATTGCGTAATGACATTTACTCTTGGCCTAATGCCAGCACCTGTAGTGTTGACCAAGATGTAGTGTTTTTTGAGCAAGGTATGATTAATGGTGTTGCTTATAACATTCGTAACCGCTCAGACAAACGTCGTGGTTTAGATGCCAGTGAGTATTTGTTGTTTAACGATGAGTTGGCTTATAGCTGTAGCAGTGTTGCCGCAGGTGACATTTTAGTTAATTGGAATACTCGCGATGAGCAATCGCGCAAAGTGGCGCGTTGTCAATTTGCAGTAGAAGTTGCTAATGATTTAAGTCACTCTGCGCAAACGTTATTAAATCAGTGGAGTGGTGAGCAAGGCTACAGTGAGGTATTAAAAACAGCAGGCCAACCGGGTAATAAATTTGAAACGCAAACAAAAGCCATCAATGAAATCTCCGATGCATTGTTTTATATGACCGAAGAACTCAAAGACTACAAATTGGCGACGCCACTTGGCTTATTTGCTAATAGCTGTGGCTTAGAAGCTTGCCCGCAAGCGGTGGAGTCTGTGTATGCTAAGCACTCTATTGAGAATATAAAAGCCAATATTACCGCATTTGAGCAACTGTTTTTAGGTGGTAATGGTGATGCAGCCGCAACTGGGTTTGATGATTTCTTAGATGAACAACAAGCCTCAGATACAAAGCAAGTTATGTTACAAGGTATTGCTGATGCTAAGGTGGCTGTTAATGCGTTGGAAGGTAATTTGCAAACCACGTTGGTTAATGACCAAGCGGCTGTGACTAATACACACGAAAAAGTAAAAGTAGTGACCGATCAACTTAAAAATGATTTTATTAATAAGCTTGCACTAGAACTTCCAAAAACGTCGGCAGGTGATAATGACTAAAGGGCCTTTTATGCAAAAATCTTTGTTAGCTTTGGCAGTAGCAGTTGCTATGCCAAATGCATTCGCAGCTGATAGTGACGATGAATTAGAGCATATTCAAATACTCAGTCACTATGACAAACTACGTACTGAAGCGGGCTCTGCAACATTGATAAGTGAAGAGCAACTAGAAAAATACGAATACGATGATATTCATCGTATTTTAGCCTCTGTACCGGGTGTGAACATTCGTGAAGAAGATGGTTATGGCTTGCGCCCTAATATTGGCTTTCGCGGTGTAACCCCTGAGCGTAGTAAGAAAATTACAATTCTAGAAGATGGTGTATTGATTGGCCCTTCGCCTTATTCAGCGCCAGCAGCTTACTATTTTCCTGTCACGACCCGTATGACTGCGGTGGAGGTCTTTAAAGGGCCTGCCGCGATTAAATATGGACCACAAACTGTTGCAGGCACCATTAATTTAGTGACGCGTAAAATCCCTGAGTTTAATGAAGGTGGTATAGATGTGTCGGCAGGGAGTGATGGCTATCAAAAAGCCCACGGCTACTTTGGGTCTGTTGTTAACAATGTTGGGTTTTTACTTGAAGGCGTAAATCTAAAAGCCGATGGTTTTAAAGACCTTGACGGTGGTGGTGATACCGGATTCAACAAAAACGATATTCTGGCCAAGTTTAACTACAAGATGCGTTCAAATGGCTTTGATCATACCTTTGCACTTAAGCTGTCTTACTCTGATGAGCAATCAGATGAAACTTATTTAGGTTTGACGGATGCTGACTTTGCAAGTACGCCATATCGGCGTTACGCAGCATCGCAAGATGCTTTAATGGATACTGAACATCAACAAGTGATGTTTTCACATTACTTAGAAAGTGATGATATTAAAGTAACGTCACGTATTTACCGTAACGATTATGAGCGAGCGTGGCGTAAGCTAAATAACTTAACGAATACGAGTGGTTCTTTATCATCTATTTTGGCGAACCCGACTAAGTATGCGGATGAATATGGTGTTATTTCAGGCCAGCAAGATTCGGTACAGGCAGGCCGTAGCTCAATCTTTTTAACCATGGGCACTAACGACCGCGAATACTTTTCACAAGGTATACAAGTGGACGCGTCGATTAAGTTTAAGTTGTTTGACTTAGACCATAAGCTTGCAGTGGGTGTGCGTTATCATGAAGATGAAATTGAACGTAAGCACTTTAAACAGACGTATGCAATGAGTTCAGGTCGAGCTCAAAATACCGGCCAAGCTAAAGCATTTACCACTTTAGATACCGAAGCAACTGATGCTTGGTCGGTGTATATGGAAGATCAAATTACCTTAGATGCGTTAACACTGGGTATAGGTGTACGCGGTGAATTGATGGATATGCATTACCAAAACAACAAAGATGCACTAGAGTGGCAAGATAAAACAACGCGTATTTGGATGCCAGGTATCAGTGGTTTTTATAAGCTGTCAGATGAGTCAGGGTTGTTGTTTGGTGTACATCAGGGTTTTGTGCCATCATCACCGGCTCAACCGGATAATATTAAGCTTGAAAAAAGTGTGAACTATGAGTTTGGTGGTCGTTTTAATGACGGTATCACTCAGTTTGAGTTGGTTAGCTTTTACAATGATTATAGTAATTTAAAAGAAAGTTGTAGTCAGTCGAACTGTGGTATTGATTCACAATTAGACCAAGAGTTTAATGGTGGGGAAGTGGATGTATACGGGGTTGAGGCTCAATTCTCACAAAGTTACCCGCTAAGCTTACATTTAGAAGTTCCTTATGGCTTTGTTTACACTTACACTAAAAGTGAATTTCAGCATGATTTACGCTCTGAGTTTGCCCAGTGGGGAGAGGTTAAAAAAGGCGATGAACTGCCTTATTTGCCTAATCACCAAGCAACCTTTAGCATTGGTTTAGCAGCTCAACAGTGGCAGCTTTCAATGGCTGTGAAGTATGTTAGCTCTATGCCTGAAGCTGCGGGTGTGAGCTGGCAAGATACTAAATCTGGGACAAAGGTTAATATTCCACTTGCGGGCGAAAAAGTGCCTTCGAATGTGGTTGTTGACTTGTCTGCTAGCTATGAGTTAGGTGAGTATGGCCGCGTTTATGCTAAAGTAGATAACCTACTTGATGAAAACGAAGTGGTTAGCCGTCGTCCATATGGTGCGCGCCCTGGCAAGCCGCGTCAGTTTTCGTTAGGGTACAAATATCAGTTTTAAGTGTTAGTAATAAACACTTCACGATAAATCAGGGCCACTCAGTTGGCCCTTTTTTTGAGGTAAACCATGTTAGAACAAATGTGGCAGAGTTTTATTTCTTTGCCTACTTATTTGCTTGATGCGAATAAGCGCATTTATATTCCTTACCTATTAACTGCAATAGCGATGGCTGTGCCTGTGTATTTTGCCGCGCAAGCTCAGCGTTCTTTACGCGGCTTTTTGGCATTCTTGTTTCCTAAGAAAGTATGGTTATGCAAAAGTGCCAAGCTAGATTACTGCTTACTGATCACAAATGTTTTACTCAAGGCGGCGTTATTTGCACCCATTGTATTGACTATGGTGCCTGTGGCTATTGCTACTACAGATATTTTAGAGTGGGGATTCGGTCAGCCCTTGCATCTGGCTTGGTCAGATACTGCAGTGATAGCGATATTTACTGTGATGCTGTTTCTTGTCGATGATTTAACTCGGTTTTTGTTGCACTTATTACTACATAAAGTGCCCTTCCTTTGGGAATTTCATAAAGTACATCATTCAGCAAAGGTATTAACGCCGTTTACTATTTATCGCTCACACCCTGTTGAAAGCTATCTCTACGCATGCAGGATGGCACTCACGCAAGGTTTAGTGGTCGGGTTTGGCTATCATTTTTTTGGCACAGGGTTAAGTATGTTTGACATTCTGGGTGCCAATGCATTCGTTTTCTTATTTAATATATTTGGGGCTAACTTACGCCACTCTCATATTCGCTTTAGCTGGGGCGATAAGCTAGAAGGTTGGTTAATTAGTCCGGCACAACATCAAATACATCACAGCGATAACCCTAAGCATTTTGACACTAACTTGGGGTCTGCACTGGCTATTTGGGATAGACTGTATGGTTCTTTAATTAAGGCATCTGCTGCACCCAGTATCAATATTGGTGTAGGCCGATATGATGCTGGGCACGATTCAGTAGGCGCTATTTACCTCAAACCTTTTAGGCAAGCATTTATGACGTTGTTAGGTAAAAAGTCTATGGTGAAACCGCCATTAAATAAGCTTGATAATGAACGTTAGTCATGCTTTAAAAGTGGCATCAACATTTTTTCTAAACCATTGAGTTTTACTTCGTAAATCATAGCGAGCTGCTCACCAAGCTTGCCTTGAGGAAAGCCTTGTTGTTTAAACCAAACCACATAAGGCTCGGGAAGCAATAATAAGGGTATACCTGCATGTTTTCCAAACGGCATTTTAGTATTAATGGCTTCAATGAGTGCTTGTTGATTATGCATTTTTATAGCTAATAAAGTGAATTGGGTCGCTATTGTAACAATTAATGCCTAGAGTATCAGCAAGCATGCCCTTCGGTGTAAACTTGATGAGTTAAAAGCGCCAGTTTATATTGCTCCATAAGGTCATACCGGCTTCATTCACTTTGTCTATTTGCTGATAGCCGCTCACGGCTGCGCCTGATTTACTTAAATGTTGTGCATAAGTTTTATCAAACAAGTTATCTACGCCCATACTCCAATCAACACCTTTGGATAGATTATATTGTGCGTTTAACGATAAAGTACCATAGCCACTTGTGGGTGCTATATCTTGTCCTGCGATATTGCCTTGCGCCGGTGCAACCCGATGCTGAGCTGCCGCCACGTGCCAAAGCATACCCACTCGCCATGTTTTTTGTTCATAATTTAGTGTGACGCGCATTTGTAAAGGAGGCTGCTGTGCTAAGGCAATATGGTCCGTGAGGTTGCTACCGCGAACATAACTGATGCTTGCTGCTGCTTGCCAATATTTGGTTAAGTGATAATTAATATCGGCCTCAAAGCCAAGTGTTTCAGCATCAATATTGCGTGTTACTTTGCGTTGCATAGGCGCTTGCCCATAAGCGTTGTCAGTTAGAATAAAGTCACTGATACGGTTATAAAAGAGCGATAGGTTACTTTGCCACAGAGTACTTGCGTGTTGTATACCAAAATCTAGCTGGTTTGTTTTCTCTACATTAGTATTAAATGCACTGTTACTATTTATGGCCATACGGTTGCCACCAAGTAACTCCCAGTAGTCAGGAAATCGTTCTGTATGGCCAAAGCCAATGAAGTAACTACGATTTTCGCTCTGTTGAGCATAGCGAGTAAAACCACTCCATAAGGTGTCTTTACGAGTTGTATTGGCGGTTGGGTTAGGTGTTTTTTTCATCATCATAGTAATTTGCTGTCGCAAGTCTTTCGCTTGCCAGCGATCAATGCGCAGGCCAGATATAATCTGTTGATGCTCTCCAAGAGATAACTCATGCTCGCCAAAAAGACCCGATTTCTCAAATTCGCCATCGGTCATGCGCGGCATCAGTTGTACAGGATTGTTTAGCTGGTTCATGCTGCTTCGATTTCTATGGCGGTCTTGCTGATGATCTAAGCCAAATGTTAACGTATTGGCAGAGTTGAGTTGAGCATCAAATACGATTTTACCACCTTGAGAGCGTCTGTCTGGGTTGGCGGATGTTGGCAGCTTCATCATCATGTTGGGTTTAAATTGGCGTAAACTGTGATTGTCCATAATGTGATCGACATCGTTGTAATACCACTGTGCATCAAGATGGTTGATGACGCCTATGCTAAGTGCCCATTGTGCACGAATTGCGCCGTGGGTTCTATCAAATAAGCTACCGTCCATCATACGATCCGCATAGGCAACTTCACCATCGCTGCGGCCATAAGTTAAGCTAATAATGTTATCATCACTCGGAGTGTAGGCAAGCTCCATATCGCCGTTCCAGCGTTTGTAATTAGAGTGGATAGTGGTGTTGTTTCCATCTTGGTAGTCACCCGCACGGCTGTGGCTACCTGCAACACGAAAATAATAATCAGGCGTACCCGCTTTGATATCAACATTGATGCTACGACGCTCAGCACTGGCAACAACTGCATTGGCAAAAACCTTGGAGTTGAGGTTTTTGTAACCGTTGTTGGTCACGCTCAAAAATAACGGTAGCAGCACTGTTTCCCGAACCGTAAAGTACCGTCTGTGGGCCTTTAATAACGGTTAGCGTGTCATACGTTTGAGGGGTAATGTAAGCGGTAGGTGGGTCCATTCTAGAACCACAGCCCCCTAATGTTAATCCACCATCGGTAATAATATTTAAACGTGAACCTGCCATGCCCCTAAAAACGGGGTCGCTACTTGCGGCTCCCTTTTTGATAAGAGAAAACCCAGTAATGCTTGATAACAAGTCTGCACCATCCTGAGCGGGAAGGGGTTGCCTTGGAAGTTTTGGGTCAGTTTGTAACAATAAAGGTGATTGCATGGGCGCTATTACCACAATGTGCTCTAGAGCATCTTCATCAGCCATACACTGCAAGGCACTAAGCAAAGCAATACTAAGCAGAGTTATTTTCATTTTTTATATTCCATTCAGTAATTTGAGAAGAATTTTATCGATATGGCAGAAATTTTACATGTGACAGATTGTCGCACCTAATGAGTGCTCACTAAAAGGTGCCTGTATTTCGTACATTAATTAAGAGGGAAAACTAACCGTTTATTAGTTTAAATTTAAGAAGGTGAGCTGGGAGTAGCTAGTTTGCTCTTGTTACTGCATTTTTAGAGTTATAAAAATTGTAAAAATGTTGAGTGTATTGCTTGAGCTACTATGCTGGGGTGTGAATGTTATTCATGCTATAGTCGAGCAAAACAAATAAGGCTCTCTTTTTAATGATAAAAGTAAAAGCGTGTGCTAGATAGTTGTCATTAAGTAGGGTGCTCATAACGAAGGAGGTAACTTTGGAATTAGGCACGATTATTTCGTTAGTCATATACTTTGTGGTTATGTTAGGTATAGGCCTCTACGCCTACCGTAAATCAACCGGAGATGTTTCAGGTTATATGTTAGGGGGGCGAAATTTACCTCCCAGTGTGGCTGCTTTGTCTGCGGGTGCGTCTGACATGAGTGGCTGGATTTTAATGGGTTTACCTGGCGCAATGTTTGTGACTGGGTTTAGCAGTACGTGGATTGCTATTGGCTTAGTGATTGGTGCTTGGCTTAATTACTTTTTAGTAGCACCGCGATTGCGGGTATATACTGAGCTTGCCAGTGATGCGATTACTATACCTGATTATTTTGCAAATCGCTTTGAAGATAAAGGCAATGCTTTACGTATTGTATCAGCACTGGTCATTATTGTATTTTTCACTTTGTATACGTCTTCTGGTGTTGTCGCTGGTGGTAAGTTGTTTGAAAGCTCTTTTGGTATGAGCTACGAACTAGGCCTGTACGTAACAACTGGCGTTGTTGTCTTATATACATTATTTGGCGGCTTTTTAGCTGTGAGCCTTACGGATTTTGTGCAAGGCTGTATTATGTTCATTGCCTTGATTTTAGTACCACTTGTTACATATTCATTACTTGATACGCCGTTATCGTCCACGCTAAATTCTATGAATCCAGACATGCTAACTTGGGTTGGTGCTGGTGGTGCTATTGGTATTATATCGGCGATGTCTTGGGGATTAGGTTATTTTGGTCAGCCTCATATTATCGTGCGCTTTATGTCGGTAAGAAGCGTTAAAGATATGCCAACCGCGCGTCGCATTGGTATGACTTGGATGATTGTTGCTGCTTTAGGTGCCGTTGGTACGGGCTTATTTGGAGCCGCTTATGCCCAAGAAAAGGGGATTGTTGTTGAAGACCCTGAAACCATCTTTTTAATTTTATCACAATTATTGTTCCATCCACTCATTGCAGGGTTTTTATTAGCGGCAATTTTAGCTGCCATCATGAGTACCATTTCTTCTCAGTTGTTAGTCAGTTCAAGTTCTTTAACGGAAGATTTCTATAAAATCTTTATACACAGAAAGGCAACAGACAAAGAGTTGGTTTTAGTTGGTCGTTTAAGCGTTGTAGTTGTGGCTTTATTCGCAATTTATTTGGCTTATGATAGAGATAGCTCAATCTTGAGTTTGGTTAGTAATGCTTGGGCGGGCTTTGGTGCAGCATTTGGGCCTTTGGTTTTATTGAGTTTGTTTTGGCAGCGTATGAACTTTTATGGCGCATTAGCTGGAATGGTGTCAGGTGCTGCAACCGTATTAATATGGATTTATGCGCCAATTACTATCAATGGACAAGTACTAAGCTCAATCATTTATGAAATTGTGCCGGGCTTTATTGTGTCGCTCAGTGCGATTGTGGTTGTTAGTTTGGCCACAAAAGAACCCAGTGAACCAATTCAAGATTTGTTTAAAAAAGTTCAGACAGAACTTTAACTTAACCTCAGGTTTGGGTAAGGGTTTTGGAATAGAAAATAGCTTTATTGGGCAAATTCGCTTATCCAGAGCCGAGGTTAACTTACTACTGCATTAAAAAAGCGCCGTAAGGTGCTTTTTAAAAACATTCTAAATTTCCCATTTCAATTATTCTTTGCGTCTCTCCTTGGTTGCCAAATTGGTACAAGCTTCTGTTGATGTCATCAAGTACTTGACGCCATTGTGGTGCCTTTTTGCTTAGAGCAAAGTATAAATGATTATATTTTAATATATTGGTTTCGTTTTCAATATTGCTCAAAAGCTTCACTTTCATACTCTTGGATAGGTCAGAATAATTTACGGTAAAGCGTAGTACTTTTGGGTCACCAATAATTAGGTCTACACGCTTAGCAACTAGCAGCTTAACAAGCTGTAAATCATCAACCGCTTCTACAATCACAAATTCGCCATTGTCCATCATGGCGTCAAATTCCGGTGTATTTTGGTAACCTCTTACGACGCCAATCTTTTGTCCTTTTAAAGAATTTAAATTACCGTCAAAACGGTCTTTGTCACCTTTGCGCTTTAACAAGCCTATTTCGCCACCAGGAAATGAATTTGATAATGCAAGCATTTCTCTGCGTGTTTTGCCGGTAACATAGTCTGAAGGTGCTGAATCTTCAATATAATATTCTGGCATGAGAATATCTGCTTTGCCTGTTTCCACTTCCCTGACCGCGCGAGCCCAAGGCAAAAACTCAATATACACAGGGTAGCCTTGCTCAGTGAGCAATGCGATTGTAAATTGAAACACCCAACCTTTATTACATAATGCTTGCCCTATGTAAGGAGGCCAATCAAGCGTGACAATACGCAGCATCTTTTTGTGCCCATCAACATTATATAAGTAGCCATTTTTATACTCACTCCCTTGGACAAGTTGATAGGTTGCGTTTTTAAAATAGCCCACATTCACAACACTTTGCGCCGTGACTAAACAGGTTGTGAGTATTAACATTAGTGCCAGAATAATGCGCATATTAAATCTTAGCTAAGCTTTGCAGTGTATTGGTTAAGTTTAGAGAAGTAGCAGAATTTTTCCATGAAATTTTAGGGACAAAAAAACCGGCCGAGGCCGGTTGTTTATTAATTTATCAACAAATTATTGAACAAGCTCTTGTTCTGAAAATTCATCGGCAAACATTGGGCTTGATAAGTAACGTTCAGTTGCGCTTGGCAAAATAACCACAATATTCTTAGTGGCATTTTCAGGCTTTTCTGCGATACGCTTAGCTGCAACAACGGCTGCCCCAGATGAAATACCCACAAGGATACCCTCGTCTTTCATTAGTTGGTGTGCCATGGCAATTGCATCTTCATTTGATACCAGTTCGGTTGCATCAATTAGCTCTAAATCAAGGTTACCAGGAATAAAACCTGCGCCGATACCTTGAATTTTGTGTGGGCCAGGTTTAACTTCCTCACCAGCCAAGGTTTGCGTGATCACTGGTGAATCAGAAGGTTCTACGGCTACAGCTTTAACATCTAAACCTTTTTCATTTTTAAGATAGCGAGTAGTACCAGTTATAGTTCCGCCCGTGCCAACACCAGCAACGAAATAATCAACTTTACCTTCCATTGCATCAAAGATTTCAGGGCCAGTGGTTTCAAAATGAATTTTTGGGTTTGCTGGGTTTTCAAACTGTTGCAACAGAATATATTTCTCTGGATTGCTAGCTTGAATTTCGTTAGCTTTTTCAATTGCACCTTTCATACCCTTAGCACCTTCTGTAAGTACTAAATTTGCGCCCAGTGCTTTTAATAGCTTACGACGCTCAAGGCTCATGGTGTTAGGCATAGTTAAAGTAAGTTTGTAACCACGAGAAGCGGCTACAAAAGCTAATGCAATTCCGGTATTACCAGAAGTCGGCTCGATAAGTTCTTTGTCTTGAGTTAAAAGACCTGACTTCTCAGCTTCCCAGATCATTGAAGCACCAATACGACACTTAACACTGAAGCTTGGATTGCGAGCTTCAATTTTAGCGTATACGTTGCCGCCAGTTACACGGTTTAATTTTACAATTGGAGTTTGGCCAATTGATAGGCTGTTATCAGCGAAAATCTTAGACATTGTTTTCCCTTAGGTGATCTAGGTTTTACTTATTGTCACACTTTACTTTGCTTTATACAAAACTGAAGTAAAGAATGGCTATAAGATATATCAAATTTGCTTATAGCCAAAAGAAATATAAAAAATGTTTCTTATTCCATTACATTAGCCATGCGTAGCTAAATTTTGCAAAAAAAGTTTTCTCATCTTTGGTTAATTTCGATAAATCATCATCTTGATAGCCATTATCTGTAAAGCCGGCAAAAAACACTGTTTGTGGATTGAGCTTATAGGAATACAGAAGTTGTGTACTTAAGCCTTTGTAGTGTGCATCAACTTCATCGATATAATTTTGTGTATTTCTATTAATATCAGTATGGATAACGGCAATTCTTAAATAGCTATTTATATTGAACTGGTAAGTTAAACGTATGTCGGATAGGTTAGCGGTATAGACTTTTGCCCCATCAGCGTTGAGAGTTTCATAACTATGCCTAACGTTTATTTCAAAATGCTTACCTAAATTAAGGTTAATGGCAGGGCGTGCAAAGTGCATATTGCCTACTCGATTATTCGCTAAGTCTACTTTATTGCCCGTACGCAAGTTTAAACTGGCAAAAAGGCCAGAGACAGGTTTGAATTCTAGATAAGTCCAAAGCGTGTTTTCTGAGAATAGGTGGCTATTATTTTGTATTTTTAGGCTGGCTTTATTGTGTCTTAACCCTCGACGTTTTCTATGTTCCACACCAACATCTATGAAGCTCTGAAGAGGGCCATCTATTGCTATATTAGTTTGTACTTCTTTTTCAATTAATGTGCCATTGTCATTGTGTGTAATATCCCAGTCACTATACCAACGCGCACGATTCCACCAATTATTTTGCTCGCCATACCAGCGATATTCAAAGCCAGTTAGAAACTTATTAAAATCAACTTGCGACATAAACCCCATGTCAGCGCGTAGTTCTCTATCGTAGTTTTGGTAGCTCGTGAAGGCACGCCAATGTTTGGTGTTGTGTTCATAATTTAAAAAGTATCCTAGGCCATTTAAATTATCTTGCTGGAGCACCCTTAAGACTGATTCGTTAAAATCACAATCTTGCCCTTGCATGCATTCTTCAGTGGGCGGATGAACACAGTCACCTTCGTCGCCATCACACAACTCTTGAGCAAATATATTGCTATATTGAGTGTTAGAGCGCAATATTTGCACTTTGAATGTATCGCTGGTTGTTGGTTTATATTTTGTATCAACACTCACTAGTTGGCTTTTGTAGTCTTGTGAATCTCTTAATGTGGCGCTAGTGCCGACAGAAAGGCCATTATTTATATCGTAACGATAACGAAGGGCTGCGTTGTTGCTCTTTTGTTCTAGAGAAACCACGCTAGAGCCTAGATTACCAGGCACCATCACATTTAAGTGCTCATCATTTGTGATAAAAACTCCATAAGTGTGTCCTACCTTATTGCCCGACAATTTAACGCCAAAGTCGGGGGCTGCAATATTCCTGGTATGAATGAGGTTGAGGTGTGAAGAAAAGTAATCCGCATTATCTAAAAAAAATGCCCGCTTTTCGGGGAAGAAAAGGCTAAAGCTGTTATTAACGCTGAGTTGCCCTGTATCCGCTTCAACTTGTGAAAAATCAGGATTCAAGGTTGCATTTAAGGTTGTATCTGGCGTAATTGCCCACTTTAGATCTAAGCTCGGCTCTGATTTGTCTTCGTCTTGCCAATCTGGCACATCACTGCCATCAATGTCACGGCTTTGAGATTTGCTCAGCACCATAGAGGGGATGATGGCGATATTATTACCTTGTTTAGCTTTTTCAAAACCTGTAAATGTTGGCATTTGGCAAATCCAACAATTATTTGCGTGGGATATTTGCATATTCGATAAACGCAGACGCTGGTCTCTTGGTAAGAATCGTACAAACTCCATAGCCATATTTTTTAATTGTTGACTGTCATCAAAGTTTAATACTCGTAAGGGAATTTCTACTTCGACGGTATAACCCCTTTCATGAATTACGCCGGCACTATCCCAAATACCATTCCATGAGCTGTTCTCACTTTTAGTTAGCTCATTCTCTATCGAGTCTTGTTGTACACCTAAAGGGTTAATAAAAAATTGATATGCACTTCGACCACGATTGAATGAATCTATCTTAATACCGACTAAATCATCGTTCCATGCTCTGTCTCTATCTCTGAAAAAAGCACGAATAAGATCAGGCTCAGAGTCATCAGCTTTGAAAGCGACAAACAAAGACTGACCATTTTCATATACGTATGCGCTTGTAGAAACAGGGCTTGGTATGTTTTCTTGCGGCCAAGTGACGTTATTAATGCTTATTTTTTTTGCTTGTTGCCAAACAGGTTCATTAAGTTGCCCATCGATTATTGCGCTGGAATTGATAAAAGGTATAGGGGTAGTTTGTTCAGTAGCGTATACACCAGTCATAAAAACTGAAGCTAACGCTAAAATTGCATTACGTATCATACTGTTGAAACTGTCAAAATAATTTAAGTATTATTTAATATCATGCAACCAATGTAAACAAATGTTTCGCGATCGGTAGCAGTTAAACGCGGTCAATTGATTTCAGTGCATTATATTAATTTGATTAAAATATTGATCATTTTAGGGTTAAATGACGCGTGTAGAGTAACTACATATTGAAATTTATCCAACTTACTAGGGGCTGCTGATCTTTGCTGTGTTTTTTGTTCAGATACAGTTTATTTCTTGTTTTAGCAAAGTACAGATAGGTTTAACTATAAACTGTAAAAAGTAGTGTGTAATTTTTCGTTGAAATACCCATATACACCCATGCATGGCTGGCTTTACATCAATTTACAGACAAATGAATACATTAGTGGCAATCAGTTTGTAAAACATGATACAACAACGCATCATTTTAGTGAGAGAAGTATTATGTCGTTAATTCTTAAACTTATTGCTGGTATTTTAGGCGGTATTTTAGTCGGTTTTTATTTCCCAATGGGGTTAGTTGAATTATTGTACACCGCTAAGGTTATTATTGGGCAATTGATCAGCTTTACTATTCCATTAATTATTTTATTTTTCATTGCATCAGGTATTGCAGGTTTACCGCAAGGTTCAGGCCATTTATTAAGTAAAACAGTTGGCTTTGCTTATGGCTCTACGATCATAGCAGGTACTTTGGCTGTAATACTTGTAAATGCATTTATCCCATTTTTTGATGGCGCAGTGGGCTATGAAACGGCTGCAACGGTTGAAGTGCAAAGTTATATCGATTTAGAAATCCCGCCTTTAATGGGTGTAATGACAGCTTTAGCAAGCGCATTTATTTTTGGCGTAGGGATAAGCCAATTAAATTTATCAACGTTAAAAGGTGTGGTTGATCAAGGCCGAGATGTTATAGATGCTTTATTGGCAAAGGTGATTATTCCAGCATTACCAATATATATCGCAGGAGTATTCGCCGAAATGGCCGTAGCTGGTACTGTAGCAGATACTTTAAGCACGTTTGGGGTTGTATTGGTCGCTGCTATTGTAATGCATTGGCTCTGGCTAAGCGTTCTTTATGTCGGTAGTGGCATTTTGTTAAAACGCAGTCCAATTACTCTTATTAAAAATATGCTACCAGCATATTTTACTGCTATTGGTACAATGTCTAGTGCCGCGACTATTCCTGTATCACTAAGAGCAAGTAAAGCAAATGGTGTGAAAGACGAAGTCGCTAATTTTTCAGTGCCTTTATGTGCCACCATCCACCTTTCAGGTTCAACGATTACGATTGTTACGTGCGCGATGGCGGTAATGTTTCTGTCACCGTCGATGGAAGTACCTTCATTAGTACAGATGTTGCCGTTTATATTTATGCTAGGCGTGGTCATGATTGCCGCCCCAGGCGCGCCTGGTGGCGCTGTTATGTCGGCATTAGGCTTACTCACCACAATGCTTGGATTTAATGAGGCTGCGGTTGCTTTGATGATTGCACTCTATTTAGCGCAAGATAGCTTTGGTACTGCCTGTAACGTCACTGGTGATGGTGTTATTGCATTATGGGTTAATCGTTTTTCACAACGAGCATAGAACACTGTATTGCACTAAACTCAAAGGTAATTCTGATAGCGTATTGACGTGATTTTCTTGTGAATTTTTGGGTTTTTGTGTGTGAATATTTATAATTTTATATATTTCTATGGTAATCTTGGCCTGTCATGAAGATGAGATATGACGGCCAAGGTAACAGTAAGGGGATGAGCTATTGATTAACGTACTTTTAGTTGATGATCATGAACTTGTGAGAACAGGTATTAAACGTATATTGGACGATGTACGTGGTTTTAAAGTGGTCGGAGAGGCTAAAACTGGCGAGGAAGCGGTGACGTTTTGCCGCCAAAACGAACCAGATATAGTGTTAATGGATATGAACATGCCTGGTATTGGCGGTTTGGAGGCAACAAAGAAAATTTGTCGTTATTGTCCCGATGTAAAGGTTATTGTATTAACTGTTCACTGCGAAGACCCTTTCCCAAGCAAGGTAATGCAGATAGGAGCCCATGGCTATTTGACCAAAGGTGCTGGCCCAGATGAAATGATTAATGCAATTAGAGGCGTTAATGCAGGGCAAAGATATATCGCGCCTGAAATTGCACAACAGATAGCGTTAAATCAATTTAGTGGTCGTAATGATGAAAATCCATTTCAATCACTGTCGGAACGAGAGCTACAGATCATGTTGATGATCACCAAAGGTGAAAAAGCACAGGATATTGCTGAACGTTTGAATTTGAGTTCAAAAACCGTCAATAGTTATCGTTACAGAATGTTTGAAAAATTGAATGTCGGTGGCGATGTGGAGTTAACACATTTAGCGATTCGTCATAAAATGATAGATATTGATACCACACGTTAATTTATCATTTTAATGGCTGTATTTGATCACATTTCATTTTTAAAAACCCTAAGCACTGAGCCTGGTGTATATCGTATGTACGACGATGAGCATCAGGTAATTTATGTTGGCAAAGCTAAAAATCTTAAAAAGCGCGTTTCTAGTTACTTTCGCGTTAATATACCCGACAGTAAAACCCGTGTTTTAGTTAGTAATATTTGCCATATCGAAGTGACGCTTACGAATACTGAAACTGAAGCGTTACTGCTTGAAAATAATCTTATCAAAAAGTATCAACCTCGATACAATATTTTACTCAGAGATGACAAATCCTATCCTTATATATTATTAAGTGGACATAAACACCCTCGGCTTGCCTTTCACCGTGGCGCTAAAAAATATAAAGGGGAGTATTTTGGACCATTTCCCAGCAGTGCAGCGGTGTCTGAAAGCTTACGCTTGATGCAAAAGATTTTCCCTGTCCGTCAATGTGAGGATGCTTACTACCGTGCCCGCAGCCGACCTTGTTTGCAGCATCAGTTAAAGCGCTGTTCCGCACCTTGTGTAGGAAAAGTATCGGATGAAGAATACCAAGATCAAGTTGATATGGTTCGTCAGTTCTTAAATGGCAAGTCTCAGCAAGTGATAGCCAAACTTGTGGTGCGTATGGAAAATGCCAGTATGGCGCTTAATTTTGAGCTTGCAGCTAAGCATAGAGATCAAATCGCTCTATTAAGGCAAATGCAGGAACAGCAGTCGGTAGCTGGTAATTTTGCTGAGATGGATGTGATTGGCTTTGTACAGCAAAATGGGTTATGTGCAGTTCATATGCTCATGATCAGAGAGCACAAAATACTCGGTACGAAAACCTACTTTCCTAAAGTACCTAAAGGTTCTCAGGCGGATGAAATACTGACATCCTTCATCGGTCAATATTATCTAAGCGGTGGCACAAACAGCCGTATAGCCAAAGAGGTTGTATTACCGTTTTCATTATTAGAACAAGACGAACTTGCTACTGCCTTAGGTGAGATTGCGCTGCGCAAAGTGCAATTAAGGGCTCAGGTTCGCTCTGAGCGAGCACAATACCTTGCACTGGCAAATAAAAATGCCGCAAATAGCATCGCGGTAAAACAAAGCGCACAAGATTCTATAAATAAGCGATATGCCTTATTAAAAGAGGCGCTGCAATTGAGCGACATTCAAAGAATGGAGTGTTTTGATATTAGTCATACAATGGGTGAAAATACAGTGGCATCGTGTGTTGTATTTGATAATCAAGGGCCTAATAACAAAGAATATCGTCGTTATAATGTAACGGGTATAACACCTGGAGATGATTATGCAGCAATGGACTTTGCGCTGAACAAACGCTACATCAAGTTACAAGATGAAGCTAAGGTGCCAGATGTTATTTTTATTGATGGTGGTAAAGGTCAGCTTGGGCGAGCAGAAGCGTTTTTTGCTGATTGGCCGCTAAATAAGTTACCATTACTTGTTGGTGTTGCTAAAGGCACCAGTCGAAAGCCTGGTTTAGAAACGCTATTAATTGATGGTGGTCGACGGACGGTTAACTTAGATAGCGACTCACCAGCTTTACATTTAATTCAACATATTCGTGATGAGTCGCATCGGTTTGCTATCGCGGGTCATCGCAACAAAAGACAAAAACAGCGTAACCAATCAATGCTGGAAGAAATTGAAGGTGTTGGTCATAAACGACGCCAAGCGTTATTGAAGTATTTAGGCGGAATGCAGGGGGTAAAATCTGCTAACATTCATCAACTAAAGCAAGTACCCGGGATCAGCCCGAAAACGGCTGAAAAGATATTTAATCATTTGCATGACAAAGCTTAAGCATTCATGCGAACATAAAGAAAAAGACCTCACTAAGTAGTTATGTGGAATATTCCAAACACGCTTACAACATTTAGGTTGTTACTCATTCCTGTATTTGCAGTATTATTTTATTTGCCTTATTCATGGGCATTTTTTGCTGCTGCGTTTATTTTTTGGCTTGCTTCGGTGACAGATATCTTAGATGGATATTTGGCTCGGAAGTTAGATCAGTCTACACCATTTGGCGCATTTTTAGACCCTGTTGCAGATAAAGTGATGGTAAGTGTTGCGCTAGTTATGTTAGCCACTTACTACCAGAATCACTTTGTAACGGTTGCTGCAATTATCATTATTAGTCGTGAAATCGTTATATCAGCTTTGCGTGAATGGATGGCTGCGTTAGGGAAGCGGGGTAATGTTGCGGTATCCTCAATGGGTAAATTTAAAACGGCTGCACAGATGTTGGCGATTATTGGCTTAATTTGGCAATATGCACCATGGATGGTAAATATTAGTTATGTACTATTGGCTATTGCAACCTTGCTTACAGTGACTTCGATGCTAGCTTATTTCTATGCTGCTAAGGAGCAGTTGACTAATTCTTAACTCGAAGTGCTTATTATGGCAGCATTTTAGATAATTTTTGAGCAAACGATTAAAAACATTCATTTTTTATGTTGACGCGTTTTATAACTTCTGTAGAATGCGTCCGTGTTGAGAGGGCAGCATGCCTTTTAAATTAAAAATCGCGAGTGTAGCTCAGCTGGTAGAGCGCGACCTTGCCAAGGTCGAGGTCACGAGTTCGAACCTCGTTACTCGCTCCAA
>NZ_ARPN01000036.1:0-13248 GCF_054966645.1 Pseudoalteromonas sp. SANK 73390 | reverse complement strand
ACTGGCCATTTATTTGGTGCAATATCTAGTCAATGATTTAATACAATTGGTATAACAGACTTTATACTTTTATTATGTATCATTGCAAAAATGGTCACTGGTTTATAGGCGAAACGTCAATAATGGTGAGTGATTGCCTTAGTCGACTCGTTAACATTACATCAAAATAGTATCAGAGCAAATATCGTAACCGATACTACTCAAAGCTTGATATTTTACAATAGAAACTCTAACTCTTTAGAGGTATTGCTTGGTAATATCTGAGTGATTTCATAAGTGGCTACCCCTGCTTTATGGAAAGGGTCAAGTGAAATAATTTGATCTAATTCATTTCGGGTGCTAACTGTTGATAAGATCACGCCCCCCGTTCTTGGCACCTTGCGTCCTGACAAAATGAAAAGCCCTTTTGAATACTGTTCATTGAGGTATTCAAAAGGGCTTGAATATAGCAATCGACTTCATCTAATGGAACTTGATAACTTAACGATATGATAAACATAGATTATCCACAATTACTGCAAAAACTAGAATTACTTATCTTTAAATAAAGAAAAACACTTTTAATCAACATTAAATCATTTCCACAAGGCATAGTTGATTTTATTCAACCGCAAAAGCCAGCTCGTACCTTATTCTAACCTTTAAGCAGTCGACAAACCGTCAGCACATGCTGACGGTTATCAGTCACTTGTAGAGGCTACTTCGTTGCTTTGTATTTTAACGTTACATTCGCGTAAGGGAAAATACCTCTTAAACCAAAGTGCCATACACCCGCTTCAGGGTTATCTAATGAACATTGCTCTTCACTTCCCCAAAGGTAAGGACGACAATCATATTTGAAGTAGTGTGTTTTCTTATTGTGACGAACATACAGGTCTGCTTCGCCATCGCCACTAATGCTTACTTCAAGGTTTTTATACCCTTCAGGTAGTTCAATAGAAAAACGTTGCCACCAAAACCATCCAGATAAATTAGTAAATTCACCTTCAATAACTTCCTGCTTTGTTTTAGTTTTCAACTCGATGATTATAGGGTCATGATCTGAAGCTCGATAAGCATGCTCTGCATACAAACTGGTTTTGTGTTTATCAGATTTATATTCAGTATTGTAATCAAGCGCTACAGGTTCATCTGCGTTGATATGCCAATCGACTATATCGACCACTTTCTCCATCATAGTTTCACTGGCAAAAGCATGGTCTAAACTGCCTATACGGCCTTGATAAACATACGAGTAATCTGTATTAGTTTGATGAAGCTGCTTTTTAATATCTTGATAACCTTGTGCCACATAAGTGCGAATTGGGTCTTCTTGACCATAGGCATTCATATCACCAAGAATGATTGTATCTGGGTCGTCTTGGCCCGTGGGTGAGGTTGTTAGCCAGTTAGATAATACTTCTACCGCGTTTACGCGAGTTTGGTTCCAACATCCTTGACCATCACTTTGATCTTGGTCTAAACCTTGTGCTTTAGAGCAGCTACCTTTTGAGCGCAAGTGTGCAACCACCAAATTAAAGGTTTCTTCATTTTGTAAATCAGTAAAGGTTTGTATGACCGGCGGACGATTGCCATAATCAAATGGTACTGCTTCTGTAAATGCGGCAGTGCCGACTTCTTTTACTTTATTGCTACGATAAATAATCGCAGACATGATAGCATCGCCACCTACTTTATCCGTGCCCAGATCAACATAAGCATAGGTGTTTTCTGAGTCCTGTGCATTAAGCGCTGCGGTTAAATCAGCCAATGCACTTAGCTCACCAAAACCGTCGTTTTCCATTTCTAAGATACCAAATAAATCAGCATCAAGTTTCAACATTGCTGAAACCGTTTTAGCTTTTTGACGCTCAAATTCTTCTGCGTTATCTGCACCACGAGGTGTAGGGAAGCCTGCACCTTGGCCATCACCGTTGAAGTAATTTAGCACGTTAAAGCTTGCTATACGTAAGTCACCTCTCGTGGTAACTTCAGGTGCATCGGTACGCGGGTTGGCTGAAATGAAGTTAGGTTGTGACGTTGGTTGGATTCGATATTGACCAAAGCCGTAACCTAAGACACCTTGCACATTCGTTACTTTATCACCTAAACGTAAAGTATTATAGGCATCTAGTTCAGGGTTTGGATAGGGGATCACATCAGGGTTTTGCGCTGATGAACCATCATCTAACAATATCTCTTTCGACTTATTTTGTACTTCTACTGCGTTAGCAGTATCACCAGGTAATGCAATTTGAGTCGCTTGAAACAAGCGTTCAGTCGCCAAGCGCACTTCACCATATCTTTTTAAACCATATGTATCATTAACAACTAACTCATTGCTAATTTCCACCAGCATACCTTCAACTGCTTCAAGGCCACTATCATAGGGTAATGTAATAGTTGTTGTTGGTACTGATGCATTGGTACCACACACTTTAAGTGTGGTTACTGAACTCAATTGAGTTTGACCGTATTTTTCTTCTACTTTACCAAGTACTTTTACTATGTCACCGTTATTCACCACTGTGCCAGTGTAGTAAACAAATATGCCTTCTGAAGAGAGTACCTCATTATCTTGGTCAGCTAATTCTTCTTGCAAGAAAAAACCTTTCAATTGTTCATCACCCTGTAAAGCAGCGGTCACAACCCCTTGTAGCTCTACAGTTTGGCCTTTAAGGGGGCTTTCATTAGTTGTGCCTTGAACTTGGTTTATCAAGACATTGTTTAAATCGCAGACTAAGTCTTCAGGTTCTGGTGGCAGTTCGTTTGAGTGTACACCTATATTTGAAAAGTCATCTTTTGCATTAGCTAGCCATTGAGTTGATGGTAAAAACTCATCGCTGCCATTGGTATCCCCAATTAAAAATTCTGGTTTGCGAACTAAGCTTTTATCTTTAGTATTAGCTTCATCGTCTGACCAACTAGCACCTGGGTCAACACCAATCTGACCTAAGCTGTCGACAATATTGTCAGCTTTTAGCAATGCAACGGCATCATCGCCATTGAACCAACTTCCACCAGATAATAATTGTGCTTTATTGGTTAGTGTTTCATTTGCACTTGAATGAGCAACAACATAAGTTGTTTTACTTGCTAAGGTGCCATCTAATGTAATTGTACGACCCGCATCGCTTTTGCCATTAAAGTAAAAAGAAATAGCATAGCCTGCTAAATCAATGGATTCATTGCCCGTGTTATAAAGTTCAACTGCTTTGTTGTAGCTACTGCCTTCAACATATTCAGAAATAATTAATTGTGCATGAGCTGGAATGCAAGCCGCTGAGATAAGCGTTGCTAATAGTGTTTTTTTTAACATTTTATTATAGTTCCCGTGTTTAGTACTAATCTAGCGAGTTCACTAGAATTGAATATTCTACCCTATATTTATTGCATTTGTGTTTAGAAAGTTTCTCAATACACAAGCATTAGGTAAATAGATGTAAAATTTTTAATTACATTTGTACGGGTTTGTTGGTTAGAGGGGCTTAAGTTTAGTGATGATTTGGTAAATAAAAAACCAATAAAATTTACATTTTGGTAAGTTATATTGGCTTATGGGAATGCGGTGAGCACGTCAGCGCACCTAAAAATTAAAAGTAGGCATTAAATGAGATGGATGCCATATTGCCTTCATCTATATAACCGATACGATAAAAGTACTTGTCAGATAAAAAGTACTTTGCCTCAAGCTGTACTCTAGAATCTAATAACCCTAAGCCAAAAGCCAAATTTTCATTCAAATAGTAATTTGCCATTACGGTAGTCACTGAGCTGCTATAAACATAATTATAATGTGAAGCATCAATAGAAAAATATGCTCCACCGGCAAGTTTTTTGAAGTAACGGCTAGAGACCATCCAGTCATCAGGGTTTTGAATGCCTACGGTCACACCTAAGTAGTCGGAGTCATTAATCTGGTGATTATATTGCGCTTGATACCAAATTTTATCTGAGTGATTATCTGAACGCCGACTCTGTATTGATAATTTTAGCGCGTCATTGTACAAATAACCAAAACCAATACTGTGGTTATCTTCTTCGCTTAGGTCGCTAACCGCGGCACTAACAAAAAAGTTATTATAAAACGCTTCACCTGAAGCGCTAAAGAAATTGTTATTGTCATTATCTGTATAGCTCACAGACACCTTAGAATCTGTATCTAAATACCCAAAGTCATCCCATACCCCTGTATTGTGTTGTGGAGCAAAATAGTACGCACTATTAACTCGCAACGAATTAAAGCTGGTTTTTTCCGTATGCGCATAACTGGCGCTATTGAACCATTGCTTGTCGTTCGCTTGGGCACTCGTGGTTAATATACTGATTGGAATTAAAAAGGCTGTGATAGGTAATAAGTAACGCATAGTATTCCTTACTGAGTTAAGCGTTAAAAAATCAACGAGCTATGCAATGTGCATCTCGTTGAGGCGTAAAATATATAAACTTCACTTCTATCGCAAGCCTAAAAATGTAAAATTTATAAATATAAGCTTAATAATCAAAAGGCAAAGCTATATTTTATTAGAAGCTGTTGATCTTTGAAATGTAAATTTTGTTCAAATCAAAAGCTTTCCCTACGCGAAAAGAGTAATGCAGCATAATAGTTTATGTCAGTCACGAATGACAAAGTAGTGGAAGCCTTTGGCTGAACCGTTTGGGAAGCCGCCATTGGGTGTTTTTTCTACGTTATCAGCTGGCTTACATAGAATAATGGGTGCAGGTTCTGCCTTGAGAAAATACCCGAATAACTGCTGTAAAAACACACAGCATAGGTCAACAGCCCCTAGCTATGTTCAAAGTAAATTCTATAAGTTGCAGACCAAATAGGAAAGTCAACATCCATTAGATAGCAAACAAACTGTTCTGCATCGAGGTTAGCATACTCCAAGAGGTATTTAACTTTAGAGTGCATTTTACTGTTCTTGTTCAGTAAATTTTGGGGAGCCTGTAAGCTTATCACTCTCAGTTCAGGAAAATCTGGCAAACGTTCAGTCCACATATCACTGACATTGAGCTTACCTTCTTCAACTTTTTGGTTACCATGGTAGCAACCCACATTAACGTTGCTACTTCTATCAATCGCTTTATCAAGTAACACAAGTAATGTGAGTCGCTTAGTTGGGTTCTTAATTGAAATGCTGGTTGAACTACATTGGCTTTTATTTGTGAGCGGATTTACCAGCTCATCAGGATTATTAAAAATAAAAGTGGCATCAAAACGTGGCGCGTCTGGTAGTTCGTCAAACACAATTCCTGAGTTACTGGGGGAGTAGCTGCTATAAGCTTGCTCAAGCCCCGGTGTTGAATACTCTTTTGCAATACCAATGGTAAATTCATTAGCGCTAATTTGACTCGACTTTGAGAGTAATTTAGGGCGAATAAAATCACTCGGGTGGGGATGAGTATAAAACTGTACGAATGGTGGGGCCCCTCGTTGGCGTTTTATTCCTGTTTTGCTGATCAATGCAACTTCTTGTAAATAATCGGCTTGCGGGTTTTGACGTGTGAGTATATAGGTACAAAATACATGATCTATGCTAAACCCTAACAATGACTTTGCTGCATAATATAACTGCGCTCGTTTGTCTTGTTGGTGGGGGATTTCATCCGTATTTGGCTCATGTAGCTTTTGCAACTGCCGTTTTAAATCAGCATGGCTGCTGGCATAAGTGCTAATACTTTCAGCAAATAGATGACATGACTGGATAAACTGTTGAAGATTGGATTCGCTGATATGTGGTTTGAGCTTTTGTGAAAATTCTTCTAAGGCTTTAATTCCTGGAAGTTGCAGTAATACCTGCTCACCAGTGGCCGATTTTTTTGCATTAAATACACGCTGACTGTTCGATCTATGGAAATTTAAAAACTGCGTTAGGCCATTGATTGTGTTTGCACTTGCAGGAAGTTCAGCAAAAATTGCATTAAGGTTTTTTTTAAGTCGTTCGCCTAATCTAGTTAGTTCACTCGCTGTTTGTTGATTAAGTCCCATGATATCAAACCGTTATTTGTATATAAAAGGTAGATTACATGGGACTTAGTTGTTTTTAAAGTCCGGTTGAGAAATTAAAAATTTTAATTACTGACATGTACCAACACGAGCCCAAGGACCCCAAGGACCTGAGTTTGTTGGGTTTTCACCTTGTACCCACCAATTTGCACGATATACAACACCTGCTATTTGAGCCACGTCACCTTTTTGATACACCGTTTGTGCTGACCATACTCCAATACCGTTACAATCACCCGAGCCTGTGTCTGTCACCGTTACTGATTTAGTCACTGACGTTGTTTGGTTGTTGCTGTCGGTAATTGATAGCATTACTTGATAATTGCCTGCTTGGGCATAAGTATGGCTAGGCGAAAATGCATTACTTAAATTGCCATCACCAAAATTCCATTGAACAGCGGTAATGTTACCAGTACTGCTATTATCAAAAGATACTGTTAACCCATTTATTGCAGCAGTAAAATCAGCTACCGGTGTTGACGCATCACCACAACGAGCACCTTTTTGCCATACATTTGGATAGATATCTGGTTGAGCACCTTGAGACCACCAAATTGCTTTGTACTCATAACCATTAAAACTGACCACATCGTTTAGTGCATAGGCTTTATTTGCGTTCCATGTTTCAACACCAGAACAATTACCAGGGTCTGTACCATCTGTTACATTAACTTGCTTAGAAGTGGTGTTAGTTTGCCCCTTAGTATCAGTAACTGTAAGTTGCACATTATAAGTGCCGGCAGCACTAAACTGATAGGTTGGGTTTGCTTGTGATGAAGTGCCACCTTGGCTATCACCAAAGCGCCAGCTGTGACTTTGAACACCTTTATCGTCACGAGAGCGGTCAGTAAAGCTTACTGATAATTGATTAGCACTATAATCAAAATCAGCAATAGGTGCACTATCAATGGGGTCAGTATTACCAATGCCTGTTTTTGCTTTAATCCAATCGAGGTAACTTGTGGTGCGAGTGAAAGCAGATGCTCCTTGACAAGCAATACCCCAGCTAACCGTACCAATACTATAATAATCAGCTCCTACGCGCACTGCATAAGGGCCCCCGCTATCACCATTACATGCAGAACGACCACCTTGACCACCACCGCAAATTACTGAGCTTGGAATGTTGAAGTTTAATTGACTACTACAACTTGAGTTACTGATCACCGGTAAATCAACTTCACGAAGTACATCACTTGCCCTTCCTCTGTTTGAAGTTAGTCCCCAGCCAGAAACCGTAACATAATTACCAATGCTAGCATGTTGTTGTTCTATATCAGCAGTAGGAAGTTTTGCCGGTGTATGTTGGCTATTTGCAGGAGATGCTAAGCGCAATACAGCAATGTCGTAACCTGAACGAATACTGTTCGCTCCGCGCCACTGCTCATGACTAATAATCTGAGATACGCGCAGTGTTTGGCCATCATTGCGACTAATTGAATGAGCACCAACACGCACCGTTAAGCTACTTGTTGAGGCACTATCTACGCAATGTGCAGCGGTTAAAACCCAGTCTTGACTTATCAGCGTACCGCCACAACCTTGACGACCATTCATAAGCAGAGCAACTTGGTAAGACCGCGAATTTGGTTGCGTTTCTGAACCGCCAACAATATTTATATTCATGTCTGGAGCTGAAGATGGCTTTGCCATTAACAATGGCGAAGAAAGCGTTCCTAAAACCGCTAATGTGATCGTGGTAATTTTTATGTTGTTCATGTTGTATCCTTGTTGTTACCCGTAAATGAGTAATCTAGGAATAATCTGAGATACACATTAGATCAATAGCTGGATTAAATTTTAACCATGGTCAGACCAGATTGCAGGGCAAACTTTGAAGCAATAAATTCACCTAAATTAGGAACTTATACGTATTGAATAGTTTACAACTCAAATGTAAATGAATGTAAAAATATTGGCTTTTTATGTTATTTAAATGAAATTTTTGCTTTTTCAGCCAGAGATTCGTTACTTCTAATTAAATCTTACTCAAAAGCTTTCCCTCTTATTTACTGATGTGTCTATTGAATAATATTGTTTTTAGCATAAATGCGAATATGTACTTAAAACACTATTTTTACACTGTAATCTCGGCTAAGAAAAAGTACTGAACAGTCGTGCTGTATTAGTGCTGTTGAATTTTATTTTTGCCAATCTTGGGATTACTTTTGCTTTTGTATTAGACTTAACTGAGGTGGGTAGAAACAATTTAATAATTGGTGTAGCCCAGCGCCAAAGGACATTGGTTCATTTCATGATCTGGGCAAGTTGGAGGCGTATATTGATTGAATTGGTTTATGTTAGTCGAGCTAAGTGGCACTTTTCTGAGCCTGAGTTATTTGGGCTGTTAGAACAAGCTAGAGGCAATAATGCAAGTATGGGCGTGACTGGCTTATTGCTTTATGATAATAAAGGGACTTTTATTCAAGCACTTGAAGGAGAAGAAAAACAAGTAGATATTCTCTATAACAAGATACTTGCAGATGAACGTCATAGCCGAATTAATCGTATCAGTCGCAAAAACATTAAGCTCAGAGCATTTCCAGATTGGCAAATGGGCTTCAAAATGGTGGACTACCAGTCAATACAAACACTCCCCAGTTTTTCTCAATGCATGCAGCAACCAAACCCATTAATAGGTTTTAACGACGAGAGCAGCTTTGCCGTTGACTTGCTAAATTATTTTAAACTCAGCGAACACCAATATTTGGTTAAGGGGTCATAAGTGCTTTCTAAAATCACGATATCGAAAAAAGTATATCTCCTCGGGTTTTCTAATTTAATTTTAATGATAATTTTGGGCTGGGTATCGATTTCAAGTATGAATAAAATAGGCAAAGAGCTGATAGACATTGCAGAGGAAGATATACCATTAACCCAAGCTCTTACAAAAATCACTGAACATCAACTTCAACAAGCAATCTTATTTGAGCGATTTTTATTGCATACTTTGATGGCGGAACACGGTAAATTTCCTGCTGCGCAGATCTCGACTGAACGAGATAGAGTCATAAAGTTATTAAACAAAACAAAGCAAGAAATCATTGATATACAGAGCTTTATAGAAAAATCCATTCCATCATTACATTCCCAACTCGCCAAACAAGAATACCAAAAACTATTAACCGACCTGATATTAGTCGATAAAGATTATGTATTGTTAGCGCAAAAATTGAATGAGGTAATGCAAATGGGGCTAGATGGCGATGTTGATAAAATGCTATCACAGGCAAAGTCTGTTGAGGTTTTAGAAGACAATATTGATCAAAGATTAGTTACTTTGTTAGACAAAATTCATGCTTTTACATTGACTGCTGCTATTACTGCTGAGCAGCATGAACAGCAAGCCATACGTGTAATTATTGTAGTTTTTGTTATTTCAATCCTTTGGGGCACTATTATGCCCAGCCTTATTGCTCGAGCTATTACTCGCCCTATTAATAATTTAAACGAACGTCTTAAAGAGTTAGCCAGTGGTGATGGGGATTTGCGTATCCGCTTAAATGACAAGGCTAATGATGAAACCGGCGTACTTGCTAAGTCTTTTAATAATTTTCTCTTGGTTTTAAGTTCAATGATAGGAAAGGTAAATAATCAAGCTAATAATTTGGGGAGTTCTTCTGAAGTGGTTGTATTGTCGATGCAGCAAACCCTAGAAAATGTATTACATCAGCGTGAAGAGATCAGTTCCGTCGCCAGTGCGATTCACGAAATGAGTAGCACAACGCAAGAAGTGGCACGTAATACTGCTGAAGCAGCAGTAGTAACTGAAGCCGTTAAAGAAAAAGTGATACTTGGGCGTTCAGGTGCTGCGCAAACACAAACGGTAATTAAACAAGTTGCTGAAGAAGTAGCTAATGCTTCAAAAGTGATTGAGAGCTTAGTTGCTGAAACAAACAGCATTGGCACCGTGTTAGAATCTATTCAAGGGATTGCCGAACAGACCAATCTTTTAGCTTTAAATGCAGCCATAGAAGCTGCAAGAGCTGGAGAAAGCGGACGAGGCTTTGCTGTTGTAGCAGATGAAGTACGTCAGTTGGCGCAGCGTACTCAAGTTTCAACGGTTGATATCCAAAAGTTAGTAGTGCGTTTGCAACATGAAGCGAATAATGCGGTGGCATCAATGCAAAAAGGCAGTGAAAGTACCCAAATTTGCCTAGATAAAAGTAACGAAAACGTTAGGTTGTTTGAGCAAGCAGCGCAATCGGTTGGTGAAATATCAGACCTGAATACTCAGATAGCAACAGCAGCAGAGGAGCAGTCAGTGGTAGCGAATGAAATTAGCCAAAGCTTAGATAGTATCAATAATATTGCCAATACAACCTCAGAAATGACTGAACAAAGTGCCACTGAAAACAAAAATATTGCAAAGCGTATTATCGATTTACACAAAGCACTTAATATTTTTCAAATTGCGTGTGAAAAGTAATATTTAATCAGTAATTAGAGGAATAACACAATCTCAGTTTGGTGAGTATTGTTTAAGTTCATAAGTAAGTATTTCTCAGCACTGGATTTCTGCAAACCGACTCTTGGTACGTTAAAACTCAAATGCTAATCGTGTACCTACATAATGGTGCTGCAATGGTATGTTCGTTAATATGATTAGTAAGCACTTTTATTCATAACACTCATCGACCAAGGAGGTTAAATGTCCAAAAAGTTACAACAATTACGTGATGTACTAACATCGTATTCAGCTATTTCTGATGCAACATGGCAGCAAATGTTACCTCTGTGTCAGCACGCAGAATTCAAAAAAGATGAATACTTATATCCATATGGCAAACTACCTAACAGCTTTGCTTTTCTTAATCGAGGGGTCGCCCGCTTATTTGCATGTGATGATAATGGCCAGGAGTATAACAAACGTTTTTTTTGCTCCGGTGAATTCCCAGGTGTTATGAGCGCGCTTCATCAACAAAAAGCACAAGAGCAGGGGGTTCAATGCTTACAAGACTGTGAGGTTATCATTATAGGTTTTAAACCTTTTCGGCAATTATTATTTGCTAATAGTGAACTAATGCAATTTCAAATAAAATACCTTGAACAAAATTGGCTGCTCGAAAAAGACCAGCGTGAGATCTGCCTAATTCAACAAGATGCAACACAGCGCTACCGATTATTTTTAAAACAAAATAGTGCTCTTGCAACCCAAATCCCACAATATCATTTGGCTTCACACTTAGGTATCAGTCCAACCCAGCTAAGCAGAATACGAAAAACACTTAAAAGTATGGACTTATTTACATAGGTAAATGAGTCCCGAAATTATCTCCTTTATCCTGCATCGTAAAGTCACAACAAACAAGGTTTACCATGCAATCAGAATCAATCCACACATTACAGAATGCACTTTATTGGCGATATGCTGTCCGGCGTTTTACAGACAGACAGGTAAGTGATGAAACACTAACTGAGATTATAAAAAATACACGTTTAAGCGCCTCATCTTACGGATTACAGCCCTACAAGATAATTGTAATCAAAGACCACGCATTAAAAAGTCAGTTAGTAGATTACAGCTACGGGCAAAATAAAGTTGCCGATAACAGCCACCTTCTAGTTTTCGCTGCAGATATGAGCTGCATAAAAACTATGATTGACAAACATACCCAAAGGTTCTCTCTATACAATGATTTGAGTGATGATAAATTGATTTCTATGAAAAGTAGCATGCTTGATGCTTTATCAAGCCTAACCACCGATAAACAATATAAATGGGCATCTGAGCAAGCCTATATTGCACTTTCTACTTTACTAATCTCTGCAGCATCGTTGCAAATAGATACATGCCCTATTGGTGGTATAGAACACCAAGAATATGATCGAATATTAGATTTAGATGGCTTGCAGCTTAAAACTGTGGTTGCTTGTCCAATTGGCTACCGCCACCCTTTTGATTATAGCGCATTGAGGTATAAAATAAGGAGGCCCCTTAATGAGTTAGTTCTGGGTATGGAACTATAATGTTGTTTACCTTGTTAGCATTTTTCGCTGGCGCTGCAATAGCCTTACAAGCAAGTATGAACGCACAACTTGGCACGCTACTTAAAAATCCAATTTTGGCGACAGTTTGTGCATTTACATTTAGTACACTTTTCTCTCTTGTAATACTAGGTGCTTCAAGTGCCGGTACACCTAGCTATAAAATGATTAGTCACATACCTTGGTATCTATGGGGAGTTGGTGGCATATTCAGTGCAGTTGGTGTTGGCCTGTGCTACTTTTTAATTCCCAAAATGGGCGTTGGAAATTTAATGTCAATGGTGCTAAGTGGGCAATTATTAATGGCTATGCTGATTGCCCATTTTGGTTGGTTTAATGTGCAACAAACCAGTATTTCTCCTCAAAAATTACTCGGGATCAGTGCAATGATAATTGGATTAATTCTAGTGAATAAAGACTTCAGTGCCTCATAGCATTAATGTATGTGGCACCACTCACAATGTCAGTTGTTAAAACTTATTTATATGCACATAAATCGGTTTGCTCATTGTCACATACCGCTTTTATGGCAGGGTGCTTAGCAAGCCCTTTAAGGTATCTATTTAAGTTTTTAAAGCTCAGAGGTGGGCTTTTTAATTCATCAGCCCAAATGCATAGCATAAACATGTAACAATCGCAGACAGTAAACTGCTCATTAACCATATAAACTTTCTCACCAATATACCGATTGAGTAAGCCCAAACATTCACTAATACGCGACTGCTGAGTATTCACAATATCGTCATACATAATTGCGCTTTGTGTATGCCTTTCTGGGTAATAATAAACCATCAACTCATTTTGCAACGTCGTCGTTAAGTACATGAGCCATTGATAAAATTCAGCTTTTGCTTTGGGTTCGGTAGGTATCAAATGACCATTAGGATGCTTTTCGCACAGGTACAAACAAATTGCTGCACTTTCAAATAATGTGAAATCGTCATCAACTAACGTTGGGATCCGCCCAGTAGGGTTCATCTTTAAATATTGCGTTGACTTTTGCACCAGTTTTTTACGATCAACAAGTTCTAGTTGATAAGGAACATTAAGTGCTTTAAGAACAAAATGCGGGGCAAGGCTGGCATTTCGAGGATAATAAAAGAGTGTATACATAAACTACCTTTGTGATTTAGTCATGTTTCGTGAGAAACCTAAGCTCCTTTTTTGGTAAGTTCTATTGAACTGTAGGTGAGCGTTTGCCTTTTAACAAATCTATTTATCACATTATGTCAGTATTTTATAAAATTACGTACCCATTTAAAACCAAACTC